>JAFGJE010000170.1 GCA_016929245.1 Phycisphaerae bacterium | reverse complement strand
GATTACCTCCGCGAAGACAACCGCGCCGTATTGGGACAACTGATCCAGCGGCTGCGATAAGATCGAACTGTGACCTGCTGACGATAAAAGGATAAATGAATAATGACGAATGCTGTTGATTTCACGAACTATCCCACCCGTTTCACGCACGCCGACGGAAAGGTGTATCTCCAGGAACTCGCCGGCATGCCGTGCGGCGGCGACGACAAGGGTATGAATTTTGGATGCGGTTTTATCCACTTGACGACAAACCTCGGTCAATCCTGCTGGTTCGATTTCGAGTTGGAGGACCATTCGATCACGCGGGATCGGATGAACGTCGTGATGCGTCATGCGCCGACAAAGCTGCACGTCGAAAGCACCTGGACGCACGACGCGCCGTCGGGCGTGTGGAGCCGGAAGGACACCGTCCGCAACGACTCCGACAAACCAATCACGCTGTTTCGCTGCCTGTCGTCGTTGGATTTCCCCGCCGCCCGGTACGAAGCCTACAGCCAGTCCAGCTTCTGGTGCAACGAGAACCAGGGCAAGTGGCGGGAATTGTCGCACGGTTCGCTGGTGCTGGCGGGTGAGAATGGACGAACCACGCAGGGCGGCACCCCCTACGCCTGCCTGCGCGATCTCGACACGCGTCGCGGTCTGGCGATGCACGTGATTCCCCAGGGAAACTGGGTGATCAAATTCACACGGAAAACCAGCGCCAACTCCCAGCCGTTGGTCGTCGAGGCGGGATTGGCGGATGGGGACCTGCGTCTTACCCTCGCGCCGGGTGAAACGCTGGAACTACCCGAAATCCTTCTTCAACCGCTGGGGGAAGGCCCGGTGGAGCAGGTCGCCCCGGCGATGCATTCGTACCTGCTGCGAAATCACCTTCCACCCGACGAACGGGACATTCCCTTCGTCTACAACACCTGGTTTGACCAGTTTGATCACCTGGACGTGGAGCGCCTTCGTCGGCAGCTCGCGGCAGCTAAAGACGTCGGCTGCGAGGTGTTCATGATTGACGCCGGCTGGTACGGCCACGGTGATAAAGACTGGGGACAGGTCACCGGCGACTGGTCCGAAGCGACGACGCGCTCGTTTTACGGAAAAATGTCCGACTTCGCCGAGGAAGTTCGCGCCGCGGGTCTGGGATTCGGAATCTGGATGGAACCGGAACGCTTCGCCGACGGCGTGCCGATACTCCGGGAGCATCCGGAATGGTTCATCAAGTCCATCGCGGGGCAACACTTCCCGAACCTGGAAACCCCGGACGTCTACGCGTACACACTCGGCGAGATTTCGCGCCTGGTGGAAACGTACAAACTCGCGTGGATGAAAATCGACTTCAATCATCCCGTCGGACCGGATCCGACGGGCAAGGAATCGAGAGGATATTACGAGGCCTGGTATCGGATGCTGGATGCGCTGCGGGAGAAATTCCCGCGAACGATTTTCGAGGGTTGCGCCAGCGGCGGTCTGCGGACGGACATCAACACCGTGGCCCGTTTCCCGCTGCACTTCCAGAGCGACTCCATCGAGCCGATCGACATGCTCCGCATCTCCGAAGGCGCGATGCTTCGCCTCACGCCGGGGAAGCTCGGGAAATGGATCGGCCCGCGGGACATCGTTAAAACGGCGCCCGAGTATGGGCAAGCGTCGAACTCGAAACCCACGAACGTTTTAGTGGCCGGCGGGGCGCTTTGGACGGGCGCGCGGGTCTGGGACGTTCGTTTCGTCGCGGCGGTCGCCCTGTGCGGTGTCCCGGGAGTAACGGGCGATCTATCGAATCTCACGCCCGAAACCCGGGATGCGCTCCGTGAAATCGCGGCGTTTTACAAAACGCACCGGCGTTTCATCGTTCGCTGCTCCGGGTATTTACTGACCCCGCCGCGCCCCATCGAGGATCGCGCCAGCTGGTCGGCGGTACAACTCCAGCCGCCCGACGAGGAGCAATCCCTGCTGTTGGCGTATCGATTGCAGGACCTTCGCGGCGACATGCGGTTCCGGCTGCGAAATCTCCAATCGGATCGCACCTATCTCGCGGTCTCCTGGACGCCGACGGTAACCCCGCCGCGCGAGATCACCGGAAAAGAACTGATGGAAAGAGGATTCCACGTGACGCTCCCCGGAGTCAACCGGGCGGAAATCTTCGTCATTCAACCAATATAAATAACTATTGTCATCCTGAGCCCCTAAGGGGTGAAGGACCTTACGCGTAGCTACCCGTAAGGTCCTTCACCCCTTAGGGGCTCAGGATGACAACGGAATGTTATTGTTATTTCTTCGCCTTCGACGCGTCGATGTTCTTTTGGAGCAGGTTGTGGAATTCCTCGTCGTCGAGGGAGAGTTTGACGGCCTGGTTTCCGCGCCATTGGCTCAAGAGCATGGCGTTGGAGAGCATCAGGGAGTTGAGTCCTTCCTCGCCCGGCGCGATGAGTTCCTCGCCGTCCAGGATCGCGTTGACGAAATTCTCCACGATTTTTTCGTGCGCCGCCGCGTCGGTCTTAAGCGGGATTTCGCATTTCCAGCATTCGGGCGATCCGAAACCGCCCTTGAATTCCGCGTTGAACTTCCGTTCGCTCTTTCGGTTTCGCCAGAAGATCAGCGTGTCGTTTTCCGCGACGAGTTTGCCCATATCGCAGGCGATTTCCAGGCGATTCGTGCCCGGCGTTTCGCCCGTCGAGGCGATGAACGTCGCCGAGTATCCTTCCTTGTATTTCATGTAGGCCGTCACGTCGTCTTCCACTTCGATGTCATGATACTTACCGAACTGACAGTACGCCGTCACTTCCTCCGGCAACCCGAAGCACCACTGCCAGATATCCAACTGGTGCGGACACTGGTTCAGCAGCACCCCGCCTCCCTCGCCGGCCCAGGTCGCCCGCCACGTGCCCGAATCGTAATAGCTCTGCGAGCGATACCAGTTCGTGATCACCCATTGAACGCGTTTGATTTCGCCTAAATCGCCGGAATCCACAAGGTCTTTGAGTTTTTGATAGAACGGTTTGATCCGCTGGTTGAACATGATCGCGAACACCTTTCCCGAAGCCTTCGCCGCCGCGTTCATCTCCCGCACGTGTTTCGTGTGCACCCCGGCGGGTTTTTCGATCAGCACGTGCAGGCCGTGTTTGAAACCCAGAATCGCGAGGTCCGGGTGAAAAAAATGCGGCGTGGCGACCAGCAAAGCGTCGACTTTTCCGCTGCGGATCATATCCTCAGCCGACGTGAACGATTCCGCCTCCAATGAAAACCGATCCTTCACCCACGCCAGACGTTCCTCATTCGTGTCGCAGACGGCCGTGATTTCGCAACGATCCCCCGCTTTTCCGGTTGTTATATTATGGATATGCCCCCCGGCCATCCCCCCGACTCCAATGACGCCGATCCGTACTTTTTCGGACATGTTGTTTACACCTTTTTGAAAAATAGGTTATCGATAATGAGAAGTCCGAGACATTATTCACACATTCCGGATTGAATCAACCTGTTTCCGAGGAAAAGGTTTTTGTACAATATCCGCCGGTTACTCCTATGACACCGGATCGAAGAAATTCCGAATCGCGGCTGGCGGGATATTCCCCCCCGCTGTTGAAACCGAAGAATACCCTTCGGTGGTTGGTGTTTGTCGCGCTGAATTTTATCGGATATGCCGCGGCCTGCGTGTTCTGGCGGTATGTGCAAAGCGGTTCCTGGGTGGATTTCCATGCCGGCGCCTATCGGCGGGACCTGACGACCTCCCTGGGGCAGGTATTGCTCGAACCGCTGGGCATTTTCACGCATCCGTGGATGATTCTCATCCTCGGGGCGGTGCTGGCGGTGCTGATCGCCGTTCCGCTGGCGACGGCGGTGATGTATCCCCTGCTCCTGGCGTTGGTGTTCGTGGTACTGACCGCCCTGCTGGCCCACGCGCCCTGGTTGGCGCTGGCGATGGCGGTGGGGTGCATCGTCGCGGCGCGGTCGCGCCTGCGACGGGAGTATCCGTACCTCGCGGCGCTGCTGGGATTCCTTCCGGTGGGAATTTACCTGTACCTTCTGACGTACGCCGGGATCGACGCGGCGCTGCTGCTTCCGCTGCAACGTTGGATTCTGGCGGTTCCGTTCGTCCTGGCGACGCTGCTGACGATCGCCGTGCTGGCGATGGTGGTCTGGGTGGCGAGAATTTTGAAATTTCAGCCGGGCGTCGTCTGGCCGAGCTGGTTGCTGCTGTTGCCCCCGGCGGTGGGATTGTTCTACTGGCAGATCGGTCCCGCCGAACTGCAATACACCCTCCTGACGCGAACTCTGGCGCCGGGGTCGTCTCTCCTGCAAGCCATGCCGCAGGAACAGTGGGCCCAACGGTTCGGGCCGGGATTGAACGAACGAAATCTGGAATCCCGACTCGAAGAGGATCTGGATCAGCATCGTCAATCGCTGGAAGAACGTTGCGAGTCGTTTCTCCGCCGTTTTCCGCGAAGCGACCGCGCCCCGTCCGCGGCGTGGATCGCCGCCCAGGCCCGGTCCCTGCAGCGCGACCGTCGTCCCGGCGGGGAGAAACTCATCAGCTACACCGCCGCCTGGGTGAACGGACATTCCGCCGCCGCCTGGCGACGTTTGCTGGAGACGTATCCTCAAAGTCCCCAGGCGGCCTTGGCGCAGTGGCGCCTGGGCGAACTGGCGTTCCGCGACGCGGCGAACCTGAACCAACAGGCGGCGCTGGATCAGGCCGCGACGGCGGATAAACTGCTGCGCACCGCGCGGGATCGCCTGCGGGAGATCGTCGCGCGACAGAGCGAGGAAGAACCGACCCGACGCGCGGGCGTGTTCACGCCGTATCCCTCCCAGCCGCGACTCGACGTATATCGCCGCGCCCTGTTCGAGGCGGAACTGCTGACGTGGCGCATCGCCCAGAACGACGTGCTGAAGGATCCCCGTTGCGCCCGGGCGTTGGCGGCCTTAACGGCGATCAATCCCTACGCGCCCGATTGCGCGCGGAATGTGAAGAAACTGTCCCGAAACGCCGAGTTCCGGGACACGCCCATGGAGGATAATCTGCGAATGGCCGCCGCGAAGCTCCGCGCCGATCCGTACGATCGCGCCGAGGCGATGCTGTCCCTGGCGGCCGACCAGCGCACCGACACCGCCATCGAAGCCCATTTTGAACTGGGGCAAATCACGATCCAGACCACCCTCGCCAGGGCGATCTCCCTCATGGAAGGAATCGCCGCGCCGGAGACGTATTTCAAAATCGTCGTGGCGGCCCCGCCGAATCCCTGGCAGCCGCAGGCGCTGGAAAATCTCAAGCTACTCCAACCGACCCATCCGTCGCGTGACGGATCCTGAATCCGGAAAGGCCTTGCCGTTCATGCACATCGATACGGAATTCCATCCTTCCTCTCCCGTCCCCCCCGACGCCGCGCCGCGGCGCGTGCTGCTGCTGACCGCCTCCGTGGGCGCCGGACATGACCAGGCCGCCTACGCGCTGATGGAAACGCTCCGTCGGACCGCCCCAGAAGTCCATGTGGAGTGCTGGAACGTGCTGGATTTCCTTCCGCGATGGTTTCGCTGGAAATACGCCACCGGATACGCCCTGACGGTATCGATCTTCCCCTGGTGCTACGGGGTGGGATACGCCATCACGGATCATCCGCGCGGGGCGAAACGAACGCTGCTGGAGCGCCGCCGTTTGCGTTCGGAAACGCGCAAGCTGCCGTCCCTGCTCCGGGCGGTCGAGGAATTCGCGCCGGATCGCGTCCTTCACACGCATTTTCTCGCGCCGCCCATCCTGGCGCGCTGGGCGCGGCAGCGGGGGGAGGATCTTCGACAATATGTCGTCACGACGGACGTCGTTCCGCATCGCTGGTGGTATTGCGAAGACGCCCGGTTGTATTTCACCGCGTGTGAGCCGGGCCGGGAGAGGCTGATCGAACTGGGAGCGCCCCGGGATCGCATCCTTCTCAGCGGGATACCGATCCATCCCAAATGGACCGACCCCCTGCCCCCGCGCGAGGAGATTCGGAGGGAATGGTCCCTGCCGGCGGATCGTCCCGTCGTGCTGCTGTCGGGCGGGACGGATTTCACCTGCGGGCCGATCCGGAAAATCGCCCGTCGTCTCGTCGGGGCTCATCCATCCGTATGCGTGGTGGTGCTGGGGGGACGAAACAAGAAACTCCTCGGAAAACTCTCGACGCTCCCCGAAACGCGCGAGGGAAGGATCATTCCCCAGGGATTCACCGACCGCCTGCCCGAGCTGGCCGCGGCGGCCGATCTGATCCTGACCAAAGCGGGAGGCCTGACGACCGCCGAATGTCTGGCGAAAAAACTGCCCATGGTCTTCCTGCCTTTCATCCCAGGCCAGGAGACGCATAACATCAAATTTTTCACCCGACACGGCGCCGGCGTCGTCGCCGAAAACACCCGCCAAACCGTCGCGAAAACCACCGCCCTGCTGAACGATCCCACGACTCTGCAAGCCATGTCCCAGGCGGCGGGAAACCTTTACCAACCCGGCGCGAAAACAATTATCGAAACGATTTTGCGTTGATGTAGAATTTTCGTCTCCACTCAGAATAAAGGGAAAATCATGAAGGGAATCAGTCGAAGACAGAAAAAATGGAACCAATTCTGGACCCAATGCTTTCCACCCTTGCCGGACGAGGATATCCCCAAACGTTACAGCCGGCAGGAACTCACCGAAGACCTGGATTCCATGCTCCAACTGATGGAGGAAGTGCATCCCAACCTGTACTTCTACTTTCCCAAAAATGACGTCATCTCCCGGGCGGAAGAGATCAAAAAGAATCTTTCGGATGAGCAGGACAGAATCTCTTTCTATTTCCAGATCGCTTCGCTGGTGTCGCAATTTCATGACGGGCATACGAATGTAGTTCCTCCGGAGGAAGAATTTTCACAGTATAAAAAAGGCGGCGGAGTGCGGTTTCCGCTCGAAGTCCGTTGCGACGCCGAAACCATCCAAATCTTCAAATCCCACACGGACCAATTCACTGTCCCCGATCCAAAACCCGTGTATATCAAAAGCATCAACAACCATTCCGCGAAGGATCTTTTACAGACGTTTCTCGGACTCCTGGGGCTGGAAAGCCCAACGCTCAGACAGGAATGCATTTCAGACCGTTTCGGCTTTTACCTGTTTCTCCTGCTCGGGCCGACGGAAACGTTTCACCTGACGCTGGAAGGAAACGACGGCTTACAGGAAATCTCGCTGCCCGGCATCTCCATCGAGACATTTGAAAAACAGCGGGAACACCGTCCTAAAACAAACAAGTCTCCTTACGAATATACAATTCACAAGGAAGACGCCTATGCCGTGTTGGATTTCCGTAGTTTTACCGATCCGGTCAGATTCAAATCCTTCCTCAAGGATATGTTCACGGACATCAACGCCGCAGGCCTGAAGAAACTGATCGTTGATCTGCGGGAAAACGGAGGGGGAAATTCCGAGTTAATCGATAGCTTCTGTTCGTACATAACCAACAAACCGTTTCGACAGTTTTCCAGAGTGGATTTGAAGGTTTCTCACCAAATCCGAACTCATTATTCAAAAAGCTTTCCTTTGCATGTATCTTTCCCCTTGAGCCTTCTACCCGCGAGAGTTCTCTATCGACACCCGTGGAAAAAAGACATCGGAGAAATTGTTTCCATAGACTTAAAACCCAAACGGCTGAAATCCGGGAAACCCGCGTTTCATGGTGACCTATTCATTTTAACCGGGACGCGAACCTATTCCTCCGCCAGTGCGTTTGCCACGTCGATCAAGGACCACAATCTGGGCGTGATCATCGGTTCGCCAACCGGCGGTTATACGAGCAGTTACGGGGATTGCTATCCGTTCTGCCTTCCCCATACCCGCCTGAAGGGAACGGTTTCCCACCAATTATTCGTTCGCCCCAATGGAAACGTAACCCTCGAACCCCTTCCGCCGGACTACCCCGTGGCTGCAGATCCGGAGCATCCCGAAGTCGACCAAGTCATGGAATTCGCGATTCAACTGGTGAGTGGTGACCGTGGCACCTTCAATCGTCGCTTCGACGATTGTGGGTGCTCTTGACAAAAAAGGAACGACACCCACAAGCGAGAAGACTCGCTTGAAGGTGCCACTTGATTTTTGGATGTACCCGCATTGCTCTTCGCGTATGATATCCACGCCATGAGCGCGAAATTGATCAGCATCATCGGACCGGTGGCGGTGGGGAAAACCACGCTGGCGAAATTCCTCGCCCGGGAGTTGCCCGCCGAAGCGCTGTATGAGGATTACGAAGGCAATCCGTTTCTGACGGAGAGTTTTGAAGGATTCGAGGAACTCGCCCTGCCCAGCCAGTTGTATTTCCTCTTCTCGCGGATCAAGCAGCTTTCCTCCACCGATTGGCCGCTGGAAGGACTGGTGGTCTCGGACTACGGGTACTGCCAGGATCGCATGTACGCCGAGGCGAAACTGATCGACGGCGACGACCGCCTGATCTACGAGTACGTCCGCCGGCAGACGGATTATCTCATCAGGCAGCCGAGTGTGGTGGTGCATCTGGACGCGGCGGTTGAAACGCTGCTGGAGCGGATCGAAGAAAGAGGCCGGGAATTCGAGTCCGTCTATACGGCGGAGTATCTCGAAAAACTTCGCCAATTGCATTTCGACGTGTCCCTGCCGGAGGACTGCGCGAAAATTTCCGTGAATTGCGAGCAGGTGAATCTCCTGGACGCCTCCCAGCGGGAAAAAATCATCGAGGACATCCGGGAGGCGCTACGATGATCGTCACTAATACCATCGCCGAGACGCGCCGGGGACTCGCCGAAGCGCGACGCGAAGGGAAAACCATCGGACTGGTTCCCACCATGGGCGCATTGCACGCCGGACACGCCGGCCTGATCGACGCGGCCGCGAAGGAATGCGATTTCGTGGTCGTGAGTATTTTCGTGAATCCCACGCAGTTCGGACCCGGAGAGGATTTCGAGAAATATCCCCGCGCGATGGAGGCGGACCTTGCCCTGTGCGAAAAACACGGAGCGGCCGTGGTCTTCGCGCCCGGCGCGGAGGAAATGTACGGATCGGGAAACGTGTCGCGGGCCTCTGGCCCGCGCGTTCCGAGGGCGTCTCGCCCTCGGGAGGATTGTATAAATCGCGGCCAAGATAGCCGCAATACGCGCGGGCAGGATGCCCGCGACACCACAATATTGACGACGGTGTCCGTCGCGAAACTCAGCGAAACGCTCTGCGGGCGAAGCAGGCCGGGGCATTTCGCGGGCGTCTGCACCGTCGTGACAAAACTATTCAATATCACCCAGCCGGATAAGGCTTATTTCGGCGCGAAGGATTATCAGCAGGTGACGATCCTCCGGCAAATGACGGCCGACTTGAACCTCCCCGTCGAAATCATCACCTGCCCGATCGTGCGCGAGGCGGACGGCCTGGCGATGTCCAGCCGCAACGCCTATCTTTCCGCGGAAGAACGCCGACAGGCCCCGACGCTGTACGCCGCGTTACAGGAAGCCCAAAAACTCGTCGAACAGTCCCATCCGTCGGCGGAGGAGGTCATCCAACGCATCCGCGATAAAATCACCACCGACGCCCCGCTGGGTGAAATCGATTATGTCCAACTCGTCGATCCCGACACGCTGGGGGATGTGGAGTCCACGGATCGACCCGTCCAGGCCGTCCTGGCGGTGAAATTCGGCGGAGCGAGGCTCATCGACAACCATAGACTCCGCTAGCTGTCATCCTGAGCGAAGCGCAGCGAAGTCGAAGGAACTTACGGGTAACTGGGCGTAAGTTCCTTCGACTTCGCTGCGCTTCGCTCAGGATGACAGGACAATGATTCGCTAACGGATAAAACCCTTCCGCGAAATCTCTGGGCGCTGCGATCCGAGGGACGTACAATAGTATCCCGCTTGAGGCGCGTGCCGGTTGCGCGCCCATGACGAAGGGACGAGAACCTATGCTGCTGAAACTACTTCGCGGGAAAATTCATCGCGCCACGATCACCGAGGCCTGCGTGGATTACGTCGGTTCGATCACCATCGACCGCGACCTGCTGGACGCCTCGGGCCTGCTGCCCGGAGAGTGCGTGCTGGTGGCGGACCTGACGGACGGGAAGCGATTCGAGACGTATATCATGGAAGGAAAGGCCGGTTCAGGCGTGATCTGCATCAACGGCGCCGCGGCACGCCTGGTGGACGTGGGCGACAAAGTCATTATTATGGCCTACGCTTACATCGAATCCGACGAAGCCAAAACCCTCCGGCCGAAGGTCGTCCTCGTGGACGACAAGAACAAGATCACGGAAGTTCGGTAAGCAAAAGAACAACAACCGACACTGAGTTTCTGAGATTCTGAGAAGATATTTTTTTTGAAAATAGTCTTCTCAGAATCTCAGAAACTCAGTGTCGGATGTTCTTACTATTTCAAGAGAAAATATATGCGTCAGATCATCATCGCCTTCGGAACGTTGAAATTCGGCGGATTTGAATTTCCGTTGCGTGTATACGGATACGGCCTGATGCTGGTTCTGGGGTTTCTGGTGGGGATTCTGCTGGCCCGATGGCGGGCGAAACGCGCCGGCGAGGATCCCGAGGTGATTTCCCAGCTGGCGATCTTCGCCCTTCTCGGCGGGGTCGGCGGGGCGAGGCTGGCGTATATCATCAAGGAATGGGACACGTATCGCCACGCCGGGATCGGCGAACTGCTGAACATCACCTCCGGCGGATTGATTTATTTCGGAGGCCTGCTCGGGGGCGCGGGACTGGTGATCCTGGGATTGTTCCTCAAGCGCGTCCCGGTGCGGCGGTTCCTCGACCTCTTCGCGATGACGATTATGGTCGGGTTGGCGTTCGGACGCATGGGATGCCTGCTAAACGGCTGTTGCTGGGGCGGGCCTTGCGACGATCACTGGGCGCTGGCGACGCATTTTCCGATGATGTCCCGCCCGTTGGTGAACCTCGGCGAGTCCCGCGGCGGATATCTGCCCGGCCAATCGCCGTGTCCCGCTTATTCCGGGGAATATTCCGAAGGCAGAATCGTTCCCGACCTGCGGCTGGTCAATCCTTACGCCCCCTACTGGGAAACCGACGAGAACGGCGAATCCATCCAGCGCTATACCCCCCTGCCCGTGGAACAACTGCACGGCCTGCTTACGACGGACCAATTGACGACGATGTTCGGCACGTCGGATGACGCCTACCAAGCCTTTCAAAAGATCGCCGGCCCGGACAAAATGATCGACCGGGACGAATGGGCCCAGGCCCGGCAACAAGGCGACGGATTTCTGCGCGGCAGCGAATCCTGGGCGGAGGCGATCCGCTTCGGCCCGGAGGATATGAACGGGTATGATTCCGGACCGATGTCCTTTGAGAACGCCTGGCGGTATCTCCAAGCCCGCAAGGATATTCTGTTGAAACGATTCGACACCGACGGGGATAAAAACCTGAACGCCCAGGAGCGACAGGCCGCCAACGAATATCTTCAGGCCGACTTATGGGCGCTGCTGGGCAAACAGCGAACCAACGCTCTTCGCCCCGCGCAGGTGCTGGGGATTTGCAACGCCCTGCTGCTGGCGGGATTGCTGGTGCTGTTCTACCGCCACCGGCGGCGCGAGGGGCGCGTCTTCGCGCTGATGCTGATTCTGTATCCGATCACCCGATTTATTCTGGAATCGATCCGAAACGTCGACCCGTTGAACGTGTTTCATGGGAACTGGACGCACAACCAGATCAGTTCACTCGTGCTGGTTTTCCTCGGCGCGGCGATGTGGTGGTGGACGGCCCGAAGACCCGCGTCGGCGGGACCGACGTTGTTGGAGCGATTGGCGAAAGCATAGAAATACTTCTTGAATTCCTGGAAGGAGATCATGATGAAGAAAGCGTTATTGTGCGGAATGGTGATTTGGATGTCGGCGGGGACGATGTGGGGCGACGACGCACAGCAGGCCCTCAAAACGGTCGCGAAAACCGCCGCCGGCGCGCTGTGCGTCGTGGAATACAAAACCTCCATCGGCGGCACGGAAACTCCCCACGACGGGATCGGCGTCTGCATCGACCCGTCGGGATTGTTCATGACCACCGCCATCCCGGCCCAGACACCGCTGGATGAAATTCAGGACATCCAGGTGATCCCCCCCGGCGCCGAGGCGAAACCGATTCCGGCGAAACTCCAGGGAATGGACACGTTCACCGGGCTGGCGTTTCTTCGTTGCGAAGCAAGCCACAACTGGACGGCTGTGGAATTTCTCAAAAGCGCCAACCTGTCGCTGGGAGATCGGGTTCTCTCGGCGGGGTTGAACACCTCCCTTCCGGATAACGCCCTGACCCTGGGAATGGCGTACGTCGGAAGCGAACAGCATGTCCCCGACCGCCTCATCCGCGTCACCGGCGGGACGCTTTCGATGGCCGGGTCGGTCGTGTTCAACGAACAGGGCAAGGGAATCGGACTGATCACCTCCCGGCAGCCGTACATGCCGTTCCAGGTGTACAGCCGCCAGCGCCCGCAGACCTTGATGATGTACCAGACGGAAACGACGGTCAGTTTCACCCCGGTCGATGAATTCGCGAAGATCCTGATGAACATCCCCTCCGGGGGCGCGGTTCAACGTCCGGGATGGATCGGCGGATTTCTCGTCCCCGTGCCCGAATTGCTCCGCGACGCCAAGAAACTGACCGGAACCGCCGTCATGCTGGATCGGGTTCTTCCCGGATCGTCAGCCGAGAAAGCAGGTTTGAAGAATCGGGACATCGTGGTGGGGATCGACGGTCAACCGCTTCCGTCTCTCGGAAACGACATGCTGACCGCCCGTTCGATCCAGCAGACGCTGGCGCGGAAAAAAACCGGCGAAACGGTTTCCCTGACGATCCAGGACGCCGCCGGCCCGCGCTCCGTGAGCGTGACCATCGAACCCATGCCCTTAACGGGTAACGAAGCGCCGAGGTATCTGAACAAAGAAGTGGGTCTGGCGTTGCGGGAAAAAGTACCCTTCGACGAGGCCGGCGACGATCCCAACGCCAAAAAGCCCGGTTTGATCGTCATCGCGATTCTGAAAGACTCCCCCGCCGGCAAGACGGATCTGCGCAAGGACGATCTGGTCACGAGCATCGACGGAAAGAGCACGTTGTCCATCGACGCGGCGAAAAAGGCGGTCGAAAATTGCCTCGCGCAGGAACCACCCAAGGATATCAGTATCACGGTGCAGAAAGGCGAACTCTCGGAGACGTATACGATAAAAGCTCCGTAAAAAAAGAATAGGAGAACGGCGTTGCGACAGTATGGAAACTTGATCGTCAGCGTGTGGGGAGTGGTTTGGTTGTGTTCCGTCGCGGCGGCGGACGACGCCCCGCGGGATGCGCCGGCGGCCGAAGGATTGCTGCATTCGGCGATGAACCTGTATCACGCGCCCTCGGCGGCCGCGCGCGCCGGACGACTGGTGGCGATCAGCGAATATCTCGCCTCCCTCGACCCCGGTGAACCGCGGTATCAGCGTCTCCTGGCGGATGTCTATCAAAGCCAGGGTCAACTCGAAAAGGCCGCCCGGGCCGCCAAAGCCGTGCTGGACGCCGATCCGAACGACTTCGCCGCCGGCGAAAGGTGGCTGCGTTTTCAACTCGACACGTACAACCGCGCCGGAGAGCGAATCGCGTTTCTTCAATCGGTCCTGAAGGACGCCAAACTCCCTGAACCGTTGCGATCCGTCGCGGCGCTGGAACTGGCGAGGATTTACGTCGGCCAGGGCGCCAAACAGGACGCCGACGAAGCGCTGAAGCAATCCCTTCAACTCGATCCTCTCAACCAGACCGCCCTGCTGAGTCGTCTGGAATGGCGCGAAAATCCCACCCCCGTCGATCGCGCCGAAACGATGCTGTCGCTGTGGAGCGGCAATCCCCGGGCGTACTGGGTGACGCGCCAACTGGCGGGATTGTTGTGCGAACTGGGACTGCACGAGGAGGCGTTGCGATTCTACCGTCACACCTGGTCGATCCGGCGGGGAACCCGTCCCGTCAGCGAAGCGCCCGTCGATTTCGCCGTGGAGTATGTCTCCGCGTTGCTGGACGCCGACAAGCCCGACGCGGCGGTGACGTTGTTCGCCCCCGCGATTGAACGCCTGGAAACCTCCACGGAATTCTGTTCGCTGATGATCGAAGCCTACACCAAAGCCGGCCAATCCGCCCAGGCCGACCCCTTGCGAAAAACGGTGGAAGACCAGTATCGCCGGCAACTCCTGACCCAACGGGTTTCCCGGGGGATGGAATCCACCGGATCGAAATCCGAATCCCCCGACACGCGGGCCGCCAAAATGACCGCCGACGTCGCGGTGAACTTCGCGTGGTATTACCTGCTCGTGGAAAAAAATCCCGCCAAAGCCGGCCAAAGCATCACCGACGCCGTCGAACTGGGCGCCAAAGGGCAAGCCGTCGATCTTTGCACCGGGGCCGCTCAACTGGCCGCCGGAGACGCCAAGGGACTCCAACTCCTCGAACCGCTGGTGGACCAATATCCCCTGGCCGCCGCCTACGTCGCTCGCTATCAACTGGGACAAGGCCTGCGCAAGGAAGGCACGAAAACGCTGCTGGCGGGGATGACCAAAGGGCGACGCAACCTGGCGTATCGAATGCTCCACGCGCTGGCGGCGAAATATCAGATCGACGTTCCACCGGCCGAATACGCCCAAACGGTGGCGGAGGTCGTTAAAAAAGCCGACCCCCACATCCTGGAGATGGCTTTGGAACCGGATAAGTTTATCCGGATCACCGTGACGGCGCCTTCCGGGGACATTTCGCTGTGCGAACCGATTCACATCCGCGCGACGCTGGAGAATATCGGCCCGGCGGCAGTGTCGGTGGGCGTCTGGGGTTTGCTGGATCACCAACTGGGACTCGAATCGCAGCTTGCCGAGGGCGGGGAATTGTCCTTCGCCTCCATGCCGATGCTGACGTTCCCCTCGCCGCGCTATCTCGCGCCGAAGCATAGCGTCGCCGCCGAAGGGCGTCTGGACGTCGGCCCGATCGCGCGATTCCTCGCCAATCATCCCCTCCTGCCGGTGGAACTGCGCGTCGATCCGATCGTTTCGCCGCGGGAAACGACGCCGACGCCAAAAGACGCCCCGCGCGTCGTCAGCGGACTGGAACCGATGAAAGTATCCCCCCTGACGGTTCGCCGCCGGGGACTGCTCGCGTCCGAAACCGCCGCGGCGGAGGATTACAACCAGGCGCTGGCGAGCTTGCGGAAATCGCTGGCGGAGGGCGACGTTTCCTCCCGGGTTCTGACAGCCCGGCGCGTCGCGGCAATTCTCGCGTGGATTCGCGACGTCGAAAACGGAAGCGCCTCCGTCCCCCAGGGGATTCGCCCGGTGATGAACGAAACCTACGTCCTGGGGCTGATGGGAATGGCGCTGCGGGACCAATCCGACCTGGTGCGGGCGGAAATGGTCACCGCCCTGCAATACGCCGACATGGGCGCCGCGATGCTCAACGAAGTCGGACTGGTCGTCAACGATCCAAGCCCGTTGGTTCGATTCCGGGTTGCCGAACTGATCGGCGCGTCGGGCACGAAAGGCAATCAAAAACTGATCGAACTGTACGCCAAGGACGCCGACCCCCGCGTGCGCACCATGGCCAGGGCGTTTCTGCACGAATGGAAGAAAACGAAAACCACAAATCAAAAATCAAACTAACTGTACTTCGTCCGCGAAGTACACGGCGCGGACTCTGTTCGCAACTAAATTGTGGATTGCGGATTGAAAATAACATAAAA
The DNA here is from genome assembly GCA_016929245.1 of Phycisphaerae bacterium. Classification (GTDB taxonomy): domain Bacteria; phylum Planctomycetota; class Phycisphaerae; order SM23-33; family SM23-33; genus JAFGEJ01. Next base: position 10,564 of record JAFGJE010000170.1, on the reverse strand, counting down.
GATCACCCTCTTCGTCCCGAAGGGACGAGAAGCGTTTAGCCGGTGGTGAGCGTAGCGAACCACCGGAACCGTTCACGGAGAAGTAAGTCCCAACGGGACGACAGCGATGTTGGATTGTCACAAAGCATCCAAATTCCCGGTTCGCTGCCGTCCCTTCGGGACTTGGGACTTCAGGGAAACCGGTTCCGGGGATTCGCTTCGCTCACACCCCGACTAAACGCTGCCGACCCCTCCGGGGTCGAGTCGATCCCGTGGAAAACAAACGGACTCGATAGATTGCAACCCGTGAAAAAGACAGGTATTGAAAAGCCATATAGAAATATCATGCTCCATAAACTGATCCATCATCCCGCCGTGCTGTTTTATCTCTCCGACGACGACCGCCTGAGCGAGGCGTCGATTTCGCGTCCGGGGGACATATGGATCGGACTGCTGGTGTCGGCCTTTGCCTGGGGTTGGGTGAATATCGGTTTGTGGCATGGCGGGCGATGCCTGTTCGGGCAGCCCATGGGAATGTTTCTCTTACCGAATCTGCTGGTCGTCGCGGGACTGGTGCTGGTGATGTATCGTCGGGCGGCGATGAGTTTGATTCGTATCCTCGCCGGACGGGACGCCGCCTTGGGTTCCCTGATCGGATGTCTGTTGACGCTCCTGCTGCTGGCGGGATTTCTCGTGCTTCGTCCGGGGTGGCATTGGCAGGAACAGGCTCTGCCCCACTGGCTGGCGTGGATTCGCCCGGAATCCAAACTCGACCGCCTGCTGCTCCTGATGCCACTGTGGGGCGCGTGGTCGATGCTGATTCTCGTGCAGTTTCATCGCCCCTCCGAAGACGACGCGCTTCTGTACGCCCTGGCGCGCGGATGCGGGCCGTTCACCGCGGCGGTGCTGATGGGAATCCTGCTGGCGGCCTCCATCGGATATTTCGCCTACCTGCCCTGGACGCAACTGACCATCCCCGCCGTCGCCATTCTCGCCGCCGTCGGGGGCGGATTCGCCCTGGCGAAGCGCAACGGCGCGATGGACCGGAGCGTCCTGCTGGCGACCAACCTTCTGACGCAATCGGCCTTGCTGCTGGCGACGGCGGCCAACAGCAACGTTCGACAATGGTAACCCGAAAGAACCCACCCATGCCCAACGACCCGAACATCCCCGCCGACGTGCGAATCATCGAAAACCTCAAAATCGCCCGCGCGAACCTGCAAGCCGAAATCTCCAAGGCGATCATCGGGCAAGCGGACGCGCGGGAACTGCTGCTCCAGGCGATGCTCTCCCGAGGCCATTGTCTGCTCGTGGGCGTGCCGGGCCTCGCCAAAACCCTCATGGTCTCCACCCTCGCGAAGGTACTGAAGCTGCAATTCAGCCGCATCCAGTTCACCCCCGACCTGATGCCCTCGGACATCACCGGAACGGACGTGATCGAGGAAGATCGCGCGACGGGACGACGGGAACTGCGATTCGTGCGCGGGCCGATCTTCGCGAATATCATCCTCGCCGACGAGATCAACCGCACGCCGCCCAAAACCCAGTCGGCGCTGCTCCAGGCGATGCAGGAATATCACGTCACCGCCGGCGGACGAACGATGGCGCTCGATCCGCCGTTTTTCGTGCTGGCGACGCAGAATCCCATCGAGCAGGAGGGCACGTATCCTTTACCCGAAGCCCAGCTGGATCGCTTCATGTTCATGGTGACGGTGGGGTATCCCTCGCGGGACGAGGAGCGTCGGATCGTCAAATCCACCACCACCGATACCGCCCAACAGCCCGAACCGGTGCTGTCCGGCGAGGATATTCTGGCGTTGCAGCGCGTGGTGCGAAAGGCGCCCGTCTCGCGGCACGTGGTGGACTACGCCGTGAATCTCGTCCGCGCCAGCCGCCCGGACGACCCCTCCGCGCCGGACTTCGTCAAACGCTATCTCACCTGGGGCGCCGGACCGAGGGCGGCGCAATACCTGGTCCTCGGCGCGAAAAGTCGCGCCCTGCTGCACGGGCGATTCAACGTCGCCGCCGAGGACGTCCGGGCCGTCGCCAAACCCGTGATGCGCCATCGCCTGTTCACGAACTTCAATGCCGACGCCGAGGGCGTCGCCCCCGACGGTATCGTCGAGAAGCTCCTCCAGACCGTTCCCGAACCCGACATCGAGGACTATCGAAACCGACCTTCCGTTACTACGACGGAATAGAAGAGAACGCGAATGACACGAATAAAGACGAATTTCACGAATGGTTCAAAAATATTTTCTTTGCTGTTGTTGTCGATTCATTTTTTTTCAACCTCGATTTCGGCGGCGGATGTGCCCGATGCCGCCGTCGCCAAGGCGCGAAATTCCCTGCGCGACGCCCTGGCGGACGACAAACAATTGGGCGTGTTGTTGCTGGGCTTGCGCTCCACGCGCGACAAGGAACTCAATCCCCTGTACATCGCCCTGCTGAACAGCAGCGACCGTCAAACGCGCCTGACCACGACGGCCTTGATCCGCCGGGACGCCGACGAGCAACTCACCGAAGCCCTGCGCACCCGCCTGAAGAGCGATCCTTCCATGGACGTTCGTTCCGAGGCGCTTGTCCAGTTGCTTCAGCAAAACGCCCTGACCACGAAACAGTTGGTTGACGCGTTGAATATCGAGGATGACGGAATTCGAATGCTCGCCGCCCGGGCGCTGGCGCAACGAGGGAAAGGCGACCAGACCGTCGCCACCTTACAAGCTCTCCTGCGCAGCCGGGACCCGGAAACCGTCGCGCAGGCGCGGATGAGCCTGTTCGGCCTGGGCGTCGACGCCGAAACCCAAAAGGAGGAATTGCGAAAGATTCTACTGGATCCCAAAACCTCCGAGGATCTTCTCCTGCGATTGCTGGACCAGATTCGGCGGGAACAGATCAAGTCGGCCGTCGAAGTCGCCCGATTCCTCACGCGTCCCGACCGCCTGGAACCGGTGCGCGTGCAGGCGTATATGGCGCTGGCGGACATCGCCCCCGACGCGTCGAAACGCCTGCTCTCCGCCGCGACGGCCCCGAAGGAAAGCGACCTGTTCCGCGTCAACCTGATGCGAATCCTCGCCGAACAGCCGGACGTGAAATATTTCCTGGACGACGTGACCCAACGAGACGACCTGCTCGGCGCGGTGGCGCGATTCGAGGAAGCCCGGCTGCGGGGCGAACCGGACATGGAAGAAACGCTCCGCGTGCTTCTGGTGGACCTGGGGCATCCGATTCTTCTGGAATACACCGTCAACCGCATGCGCGACGACGTGCAAAAGGACGCGAAAAAAGCGCGATGGTACGTCAAACCCATGCTGGAAACCCTCCGCCGCGCGAACCTGAGCGAGGATGTCATGACCCCGCAGCATGACCGCCTGGCCGCGGTCGTGGAACTGCTGGCGAACCTGGGAACCCCCGAGGCGATGGCCGGTTTGAAGGAGATTCTCAACGGCCGGGATGATGCGCTTCGGAAACTCACAGCCGGGGCGTTGTATCGCGGCACGAATCCGAAGGTGTGCGATCTCGTCTCGCCGCTGCGCGAAAGTCCCTTCACGGATCTCCGCATCTACGCCGCCCTGACCCTCGCCCGTCACCGCCGGCCCGAGGCGATCCCCCCCCTGCTGGACATCCAGGCCCACGCCGAGACGCATCGGAAGGACGTTTTGATCCTGGCCGACTGGTACCTGCTGAAACTCGCCGGACAATCGAAACCCGCCGTCGAGTTCCTCGCGAAATCGGTGCGATAATGATAGCGATGACGCGTCAAAACATCGTGGCGATGATTCTCCTGTCCGCCGCGGTTCTGCTGCTGGTTAGACACATCTATCGCCTGTACACCGGAAAAACCACCGGCTGTTCGTGTGATAGGAAGCATAAAGCGTCCGAAGAGCAAAACAACTCAGATTGAATTCATGTCCGGCGGGATCAATGGTTGGATTTGTTCAATCAATTCGGAAACATATTTCTGAATGATATTCCATACCATGTCCATGTCCAATCGGAAATATTCATGGACAATACGATTTCGAAACCCAATCATTTCCCGCCAGGGAATTTGTTCGTGGGCCCGTTTTTTTTTCGTCGGAAATACTTCGTGCGGCTTCGCCGATAATGAGAAGCCAATGGATCACGGCGCTTTGAAGCACCTCGTTTTCCTGAAGCGCATCCTTCGTCACCCCAGTCGTATATTTGATGACGCGTCGGCTGTTCAGAAGGATATCGAGAAGGTAGGCGTCATCCCGCCACATGAATCGGCTCCAGGCTGGAAAGGATATTTCGGCGGCGAATATAATTGTCACTTTGTTCAATGGATCGCCGAATGACCAGATCGACGTCGCGTTGAAACATGGATGTCAATTCGTCTTCCATATCGCAGATGTCGGAAAAGGAGGGCGGGTGTCCTTCCTCAAAATCAATGAGAACATCCACGTCACTTTCAGGACGAAAATCATCCCGAAGAACCGAACCGAACAGGGAAAATTCCACGAGTTTCCATTTGCGACAAAACTCCTGAATCTGTTCCGGCCGTATCGGAATATGAACATCCATATCTCTAACCTCGTATATCCAGTATACCGTATATAGAACTCTATTTCTATCGTCATATCCCTTGCCGAAACAGATGATTCGTAAAGCGACTTCCGGCATCATTGGGAGAACTATTTCCCCACGCAGAAGCGCGCGAAAATATTTCCCAGGATGTCTTCCGTGACCACCTGCCCGGAAATGCCTCCCAGGTGACGTAGCGATTCGCGTAATTCGACGGCCGCGAGTTCCGCCACGTCGGCGATGTCCCGCGCGTCGGCAAGCAGATTCGCCGCCGCCCGGCAGGCGTCGGCGGCGGCTTGCAGGCAGCGTCGCTGACGGTCGTGCAATCCCAGCGCGTCGCCCGACCGCGAGGTTTCCAGGTGCAGCAATTCGCCCAGGCGGAGTTTGACTTCCTCCAAACCCTCGCCGGTCGTCGCGGACGTGAACAAAACCCCCGAATCCTTCCGTTTCGACGCCGCAAGATCGCATTTGCTCCGAAGCGAGAGCATCGGCGCGGAAGGGTTCGCGTCGCGGAGGCGCGCCAGCAATTCGGCGTCGGCGGTTGCATCGTCCGCGTCGGTGACGAAGCAGATCACATCCGCGCGGGCGACGGCGTTTCCCGCGGCCGCGTCCGATTCGGGAGCGAGGAGATCGTCGGTCGCGCCGAATCCCGCCGCGTCGAGCAGGTCCACCACCGCCCCGCCGGGCAGGTGCAGCGGGGCCGAGAGAACATCCCGCGTCGTCCCGGCCAGCGCCGAGGTGATCGCACGGTCGCATCCGGTCAGGGCGTTGAGCAGCGAACTCTTGCCGACGTTAGGCCGACCGGCCAGCACGACCGTGGGCGTTTCCGTCGCGTCGGGCAGGTGCAGCGACCGTTCCGCGATGCCGCGGAGTTTTTTCGACTCGCCTTGCAACGCTTCCGCGATTTCGCCGGGTTTGGCCAATTGCAGGTCTTCCTCGGCAAGGTCAATCGACGCCTCCACCGTCGCCAGCGATTCGGTGATCGCCGCCGCGGAGCGTCCCGTGCGACGTTGCACCTCCCCATTCAGCGCCCAGAGCGACGCGCGCAATCGCGTCTCGTCCGCGGCGTGGATCACGTCGGCGACGGCCTCGGCTTGCGAGAGATCGATCCGCCCGTTGAGAAACGCCCGCAGCGTGAATTCCCCGGGATCCGCCTGCCTCGCCCCGGCGGCGATCAACGCCTCCAGCAGCGACCGCGACGCGACGCTCCCGCCGGGCAAATGCACCTCCACCACGTCCTGCCGCGTGTAACTGCGCGGCGCTCGAAATACATACACCCGTCCGGGAATCTCCAGCGCCTCGCCGGAATCGACGGAAATCCGCACGATGCCGTCCACGGATCGAAATCCCCCCAGTTCCTCCAACCGCCCTGCCGACGGCGCAAAAACCCCCGCCGCCAACCGCAGCGCCCCCGGCCCGGAAAGGCGCACCAGCGCCCGAGCACCCTTACCGGCGGCGGAGGAAATGGCGACTATGGTGTCATCCGTTTTTTGCATGGTCTCTTTTGATTCGCGTCAAACGCGGCGGGAAAGGATTCCCGCCGCGCACAGGAATAACACAACGCGCCGGGAGTTGCTTGGACACGCCGCGGCTGGGAGGATAGAATATCTCCCGAATCCGGGGTTCGGAAGCCCCTTTTTCCCGCACGTTGTTGTCTTGAGAATGAAGCGAAACCGATGGTGGCACAATAATCCGAACCAAGGCGTACATAACACAGGAGCAACGTCATGGACCCATCCCCCTATTCGTCGCAAACACCGCAACCGGAACCACCCCGGCAATATCAAACCTACAACCCGCCGCAAACGCCCTACGCCGTCGCGCCGCGCATCACTCCGGGCGCGGGATGGTATGTCCTTTCCCTGCTGTTCCTGCTGGGGGGAATTGGTCTGGCGTCGGTTCTCGTGGTGAACTGCATCAGAATGTATATGGCCGTGGACGCATCCCTGCAATATTTCAATGCGCCCGGACAAATGGAACGATATCTGGATAAACCCGGCACGTACGCGGTGTATCTTTCCTACACTCCGGATGAATCGACCGCGTTTACCCGTGACAATCTTAGCATCACCGTCACACGGAAAGGGCAGAACCAACCGCTTCCCTTGATGAAACCCAAAGACGACCTGGATTCTTTCACGACGAGAGACGCCCCTCTTTGGGTTCTCTACACGTTTTCCCTTCCCGAACCGGACGCCGTAACCGTTTCCGTCACACCGGCCGAAGGACTTCAAATGGAACCGACGAGAATGGCGATCGGTTCCTTTTTCAGCCTCCAGGATATCGTATCCTTCGGGTTGAACCTCTTCGGCGCCGCGGCGTCGGGACTGCTCGGATTGATCATCGCCCTGGTGATTTTCATCATTACCATCGTCAAACGCGGCGCCTGTAAGCGGCGCCTGCACATGGCGATGTATCCACAAAACGTACCTACGACGCCGTAAACGAAGGATCGAAATCCCATGGCCCGGTTGCCCGAAATGTTCATTCAGCAGGTTCTCCAGGTGACGGACATCGTCGAACTGGTGGGGCAGTATGTCGCGCTGAAACACAAGGGGCGGGAATTCGTGGGGTTGTGCCCGTTCCATGAGGATAAAAATCCCTCGATGTACGTCTCGCCCGCCAAGCAGATATTTAAATGCTTCGTTTGCGGCGCGGGCGGAAGCGCCGCGCAGTTCCTGATGGGTTACGAGAAGATCAGCTTCCCCGAAGCGATCCGCAGCCTCGCGGAGCGCGCGAACATCCCCCTGCCGCGCGACTACGCCCCGCGGGAATTCACCGGCGGGATGAGTAAAAACGACCTGGTCGCCGTGACGGAATTCGCGGCGGGGTATTTCCGGACTCTTCTGCACGACCCGGCCGGTCGGGATGCGCTGGCGTACGCGAAGAATCGGGGCCTGACCGACGAGAGCATCGAGAAATTCGGCATCGGGTACGCGTGCGATTCGTGGGAAGCGTTTTTGTCGGCGGCGCGTCGGAAGGGATATTCCGAGGATCAGATGGTGGCCGCGGGGATGGTTCGCCGTCGCGAGGGGCAAGGCGGCTGTTACGATTATTTCCGCCAACGGCTGATGTTTCCGATTCGGGACGTCACGGGGCGCGTGGTCGCGTTCGGCGGGCGGGCGCTGGCAGCCGACGAACGGGCGAAATATCTCAACAGTCCCGAAAGCGTGCTGTTCGACAAATCCCACTTGATGTACGGCCTTTCCGCGGCGAGGGAGAGCATCGTGCAGCGCAAGCAGGCCGTCGTCGTGGAAGGATATCTCGACGTGGTCCTTCCGCACCAGGTCGGCGTGACGAACGTGGTGGCGACGCTCGGAACGTCGCTTACCGAAGGCCACGTGCGACTTTTAGGGCGCTACGCCCGGGAAGTGGTTCTCGTGTTCGACGCGGACGTCGCCGGCGCCGCTGCCGCGCAGCGGGCGCTGGAGCTGTTTCTCGCGCAACGGATGCACGTGCGCGTCGCGACGATCCCGGCGGGGAAGGACCCGTGCGACTTCTGCCTCGCCGAAGGCGGCGAAGCGTTCCAGCAGTTAATCGACCAGGCGCCCGACGCGCTGCAATACGTCTGGGATCAGCAGTTCGCCGCGTACCAGTCGGCCGAGGGAAACCTCGCCGAGCGCCATCGGCTGATCGAGGAATTCCTCACGCTCGTGGTTTCCAGCGGCGCGTACGGCGCGATCGACGGCGTGCGGCAGCAGAGTCTCGCCCAGCATATCGCCCACATGGTCAACGTCCCCGCCGGCGATTTGCAACAGCAGATGCGCCGCCTGGGACGAAAGATTCGTCCCGCCCAAACGACCCAGCCGGCCGGCGAAAACCGCGCGCCGATCGGCGTGACGATGAATCCCGAACGGGTGATCCTGGAAGTGCTGCTGGACGAACCGGAACTCTTCGACCACGCCGCCGAGCGCATCGACCCGTCCGACTTCCACGACGCCCTGCTGCGAAGCCTCGCCGAGCGCATCTGGCCGCTCGGTTTGGACGGACGATTATCCCTGGACGAGTTGCTCGCCGATGAGAACATGGTCAGTTTCGCGCCGATCCTGACGGAACTGTCGCTGGCGGGTCAGCGGCGGGGAAATCATCAGCGAACGCTCGAGGAGGCCGTGGATCGGATTTGCCATCGGAAGGAATTCCAAAGCGTGCAGGAATTAAAAACCGGCCCGCTGGACGACGAGAGTCTCCGGGAGTTGCAAAATCGCTTCCGACAAAGCGACCCCCGCAAACGACCGAGAATTCAGTAGCAATACTTCGTACAATGCGAAGTTATATTTTTCGCCTGAAAGGTGAAAAGAGCATAGCCCAGGGCAACGCCCTGGGTTTTGATGCGATCTTTGATCAAGCCCTGCAAGGGCGTGACAAATTGTATCGCCCCTATAGGGCTTGCAAAAAATATAATCTGGTTACCCAGGGCGTTGCCCTGGGCTATGTTGCTTTCGCCCTTCGGGCTAACAAGAACGAAAGCGTATTCTTTCAAGGTAACGTAACAAATGGACAAATTCATTATTCCCGGCGGAGTGCGGTTGAAGGGGGAGGTTTCGATCAGCGGCGCGAAGAACGCCGCCCTTCCGATCCTCGCGGGGTGTCTGCTGACGGAAGAGCCCTGCTCGCTCCGGGCCGTGCCGGACCTCGCCGATATCCGCGCGATGCTGGAAATCATGGGCGAACTGGGCGTCGATACCTCCCGCGACGACGACGGCGTGCTGAAAATTCACGTCACCGACGAATCGCACAGCCACGCGCGGTACGACCTGGTCCGAAAGATGCGCGCGAGCATCTGCGTGCTGGGACCGCTGCTGGCGAAGCGCGGTTATGCGCGGGTGTCCATGCCCGGCGGCTGCGCGATCGGCGCTCGCCCGGTCGATCTGCACCTGCGAGGCCTGCGGGCGCTGGGCGCGAAGATTGAACTGGACGGCGGCGATATCATCGCCACCCGCGACCGCCTGCAAGGAACGGAAATCTTCCTCGGAGGCCCGTTCGGTTCGACGGTGCTGGGCACCGCCAACGTGATGTCCGCCGCGACGCTCGCGGAAGGAACCACGATGATCGAGTCGGCCGCCTGCGAACCGGAAATCGAGGATCTCGCGGACCTGCTGAACGCCATGGGCGCGAAGATCCGCGGCGCGGGCACCCCGCGCGTGACCATCGAGGGCGTGGAGCAACTGTCCGGCGCGGAGCACACGGTCATCCCGGACCGCATCGAAGCCGGGACGTTCATCCTGGCGGCCGCCGTCACCAACGGCGACGTGACGCTCCACAACTGCCGTCTCGATCACCTGCACGCGGTGGTCGATAAACTCCGCGACGTGGGCGTGGCGGTCGAGAAGCACAATGGAACCGCCGTCGTCGCCTCCGCGCGGCGATTATGTCCGACGGACGTGACAACCCAGCCGTACCCGGGATTCCCCACCGACCTCCAGGCCCAGTTGATGACGCTGCTGTGCCTCGCGGACGGAAACAGCGCGATCACGGAAAAGATTTTCCCCGACCGCTTCATGCACGTCGCGGAACTGCTGCGCATGGGGGCGAATATCCGCAAGGAAGGTCCCACCGCCATCGTCACGGGCGTGCGGGAACTCATCGGCGCGCCGGTGATGGCCAGCGACTTGCGCGCCTCCGCGGCGCTGGTGGTCGCGGGACTCGTCGCCCGCGGGGAGACGGAAGTCCGCCGCGTGTATCACATCGACCGCGGATATGAGCACATCGAGAAAAAGCTCAACCAACTCGGCGCGAACATCCAACGCGTGGCGGAGTGACCATTCCAGGATGGTAAGATTTTTTACATGGATTATGCATCATTATCTTTTCTTCCAGCCCAACGGGCTGAAATATACCAGCCCAGGGCGAAGCCCTGGGAAAAAGGTTTTTTTATCATCCAAGCCCTGAAAGGGCGCGACATATGTTTCGCCCTTTCAGGGTTCTGTTTTTTAGGGTAACACACACCCAGGGCTTCGCCCTGGGCTGGTATATCTACGCCTTTCAGGCGAAAGACTTGAAAATCGCAAAGAATTTTAATGCGTGACCCCTGGAGTTTTTT
>JAFGJE010000169.1 GCA_016929245.1 Phycisphaerae bacterium | reverse complement strand
GCGATCGCGTGGGCGATCATGTACTGGGCGTGGTTGGTGTCCTGGTATTCATCGATCAGCACGTGGCGGTATCGCTCGCCGAGGTGGCGGCGGATGTCGGGATTGTCCCGCAACAGGCGGGCCATGTGCATGAGCAGGTCGTCGAAGTCCAGCGCGTTGTTCTGGCGGAGGAGTTCCTCGTACTTTTTATACACCTCGCCGACCTGGCGGTCGAAGAATTCGCCGGCCTGGCTGGCGAAGGCGTCGGCGGATTTCAGGTCGTTCTTCGCGTTGGAAATTCGGCCGTGCACGCGGGCGGGGGTGAGGTAGGAACCGGCGAGGTTCAGTTCGTTGATGGCGGCCTTGACGACCTTGAGCTGATCGTCGCGGTCGTAGATCGTGTAATTGGTCGACAGGCCCACGTGCGGGGCGAATTCCCGCAGCAGTCTCGCGCAGAGCGCGTGGAACGTGCAGACCGTCGCGCCGCGGGGGGTGTTCAGCGCCTCGACGCGCTGACGCATTTCCTCGGCCGCCTTGTTGGTGAAGGTGATCGCCAATACGTGATACGGCTCGATTCCCTGCCGGATCAGGTACGCCACGCGCCGTGTGATCACGCGCGTCTTGCCGGACCCGGCGCCGGCGAGCACCAGCAAAGGCCCGTCGATATGCTTCACCGCTTCACGCTGCGGTTCGTTCAGATTGGAAAGTAAATCCGACATCGTTGGTTCATCCGTGAATGTTTATGAAAATATTATCCTAATGGAAATGAAGCGGAAATGAAAGAACCGGAAAGGATATCATGGTTCTCGCGGAGCGATCACAGGATTTGATAGGAGTTCTGTAAATAGGAAACAGCGCCGAGCGGCAAGCCGACACTGAAATCGGCTTGCCGCTCGGCGCTGTTGGATCATCAGGAGAGATAATCCTGTATCTGTGTGGTCTCAACCCAGCAGATGGTTGATGACCAGCATTTCCAGACCTTCGTAATCGCGGGCGGCGATGAGTTGGGCTTCCGCCTTCGCGTCGAGGGTGCGGGATTTTTCCAGCAGGCGCAAAAAGATCTCCCGGCTGTTGGACAGGTGCTTCGTCGCGACGTCCGCCTTCTGGGAACGCATCGCCTTGATGTCCAGGCCGACCATGGAACCGGTCTTGTCGTAGCCGTGCTTATCGAGGATGCGCACCTGGTTGAACGCGCGGCGCAGATCGACGGCGCCGAAGGTTTTGTCCTGGTCGAACTTCAAACCGTTCTGGTCGTTTAAGTGCACGGTCCAGAGTTTGTCATACGCCAGCGCGAAGCCCATCTCGTCCGACGGATCGAGACCCGCGAGAATCGCGTGGGCCGACTCGATGTTCACGCCCACGCGCGACGCGTCCGACGTGAGCATGCCCAGGGCGATGGCGTGGCCGGTCGTGGGAATGTAGGTGTGGTCCATCGGTTCGTTGGGTTTGGGTTCGATGGCGATGCGGATGGTTTTGTCGTACGCGAACATCGTGTCGATGGCTTCGACGATCTTTTTGACCGCGTCGCGGGAATCCTTCGATTCGCGGATATACGTTCCTTCCCGCGCCAGCCAGAACACGATCAGGTCCGTGCCGAGCGCCTTGGCGATGTCGATGCAGCGCAGGGAACGGTCGATGGCGTACTGGCGGCAGGCGGGGTCGTTGGAGGTGTATCCGCCGTCGATCGTGCGGGGGTCTTCCCACAGGCGCGGGGCGACGAACTCCGCCTTCAGGCCGTGCTCGTCGAGTTTCTTCTTGACGGCCGTCGCTTCGGCGATGATCTGATCCTTCGACAGGTCGTTCATCTTCGGCACGGCGTCGTCGTCGTGAAACTGCACACCGTCGAATCCGAGCTTCTTATATTCCGCGAGTTTTGTGTTGAACGGAATCGATTCCCGCACCGTCGGCCCGAACGGGTCGGCGCCTTCGTGAATGTTCCAGGGCCCGAATGAAAACACGTATCCTTGATTGTCCATGGTTGCCTTCCTTTTTTACTGATAGTTAACACCAGTTAGAAATACTTTACGCTTGTAATCCGATAGAATACATGATTATGACTTTCATGCAAGGGCTGTCAACAGGAAGAATTTGCGTTGTGGTATACTTTCTTGCGGATTACACTTCCGGTGTGGCGAACCGGAGCGTTTCCGCGGACGCCGGTTCACGAACCCATGACGGATCACGCCCATGGCGAACCCAAAAACCAGCGACGTTTCCCCCGCGGCGGGTGCATTTGCCCGTCCGGCGTCGGACCTGCGGCTGTTCGACGCCTGGACTCTCGTCGGCGCGACCCGCCAGCCGCCGTTGCAACCGGCGCTGACTGCCGAAACGCTGCTGGCGGAAATGGACCGCTGCGGTGTGGACGAAGCGATGGTCTCCAGCGCCTCCGTCGACGGCGCCTCCCCGGTGGATACGAATCCCGCGCTGTCGATTTTCCGCGCCGCGAGCGAACGATTGCATCCGATCTACCACATCCTTCCGACCTGCACGGGCGAGATCGTGCTCGACACGTTCTTCGACGACATGCGAACCAACGGCGTGCGGGCTTTGGCGGCCGATCCGGAGGCGCATCGGTACCTTCTGAACGGTCTGACCTTCGGCGACCTGTTCGAGGCGATGATCGAAAAACGCGTCCCGCTGTACCTGAAATCCGACTGGTCCGTCGTCACGGCGGTGTTGAAGGAATTCCCGGAACTGATCGTCATCGTGCGCGACCTGGGAAGTTGGGGGGCGGATCGTTTCTGCAGGCCGATTCTCGATGCTTTCCCCAACGTGCACGTGGAGATTTCCACGTATAAACTCGACGGCGGCGTTCCCGCGCTGCTGGAGCGTTACGGCCCGGAGCGAATCCTCTACGGCAGCGGATATCACACCTGTGCGATGGGCGGCCCGGCGATGCGATTACGCAATCTCGACATCGACCGCGACGCGAAGGAACAAATCGCCCACGGAAATCTGGAACGTCTTCTGCGGGAGGCCAGGCCATGAAACCGCGAACCTCCTCCCCCATCGTGCGGGAATTGCTGGAAACGGGGCGCATCACCTCGTTTCCCGTCATCGACGCCCACGGGCACATGGGGACCTGGCCGGCGATCTGGTTTCCCAATTCGGACGCCCAACAGATGATCCACACGATGGATCGCTGCGGAGTATCCACGCTGGTGTTCAGCCATCACAACGCGCTGCAGGATCCGCAAACGGGCAACGAAACCGCACAGCAGGAAATCGACCGTTTCCCGGATCGGTTGATCGGTTACTACGCCGTCAACGCCCGTTACCCGGAGAATATCCGCGAGATCACGAGGAATTTCAGCCGGCTTCGCGGTTTCGCGGGATACAAAATCCTCGCGGCCTACAACAAGACGCCGATTACGCTTCCCGAATACGCCCCTCTCTGGGCGCACGCCCACGAGGAGAAGCGGCCGGTGCTTCTGCATACCTGGGGAGGCGATACTTGCGCCGGGTGGCGGCAGGTGAAGGAGATCGCCGAGCGATATCCCGACGCCCGCATCCTGATGGGCCATTCGCAGTACGGGGATTGGGACGAAGCGATCTCGCTGGCGAAGGAATTCCCGAACGTCTTTTGCGAGCTGACCGCCGCCGGGGACGTCAACGGCGTGGTGCAAAAGATGGTGGACGACGGCATCGAGGAGAAAATGCTCTTCGGAACGGATCTGCCGTGGTTCGACCCGATGCACCTGATCGGCGTGATCGCGTGCAGTCGCATTTCGGACGCCGCGCGAAAACGAATTCTCCACGACAACGCGGCCGAACTCTTTTCGCGGTGGCTTTCCTGTTGAGGGATTGCACGCCCTATGGCTGGTTACTGTCATCCTGAGCGAAGCGAAGCCCCTTGGGGGCAAGCTATGTCGAAGGACCTTACGCCAACGTACCCGTGAGGTCCTTCGACTTCGCTCGAAGACTCGCTTCACTCAGGATGACAAAAATAACGCGGCGGGATTTTTTTATAAAAAATTCCCGCCGCGCCCAATCCTTGCTTTTCTCCATGTTCGTTTACCACTCGTACCCGACGCTCAGGCCGCCCCAGAACTCGTCGTTCAGGAAGTTCTCGGCGATGCGTTGCGAGTAGTACATGAATCCGTTGACGTACATCGCGCCGCAGTACCGGTCGGGAATGTTCAGGGCGCTCTTCAGATCGTACGAAACCTGCCCGCCGAACTTCATGTTCATCAGGTGGGAGGTGTTGGAGGCGTAGCCGCGTCCTTCGTTGCCCACGCCCCAGCCGCCGGCCGCCGGATCGAGCGTCATCTTGTTCAGCCAGTTGTGATCCCACGCCATCGACCAGGACGGCGTGATCGTGATGTCTTTCAGAATCGGCATGCCGCCGCAACCCATGTCCGCCAGGGCGAATTCCGGCGCCAAACCGAACTCGCCGTAATACCCGCCGCGGGCGAGGTCCAGATCCCACGCCTGGTACAGGTACGGGTTCAGGATCGATTCCTTGACGTTCAATCCCAGCGCCCGCAGCCAGACGCTCTCGTCGAAACTCAGGTTCAGGTAGATTTCCTGCGTGCTGCTGCCGTCGCCAGCCGCGACACGCGGAAACATGTACCAGATGAACCCCGCCTCGGCGTCCACGCCGATCGGCTCGATGTTGTATCCGTAGTAGACGGTGTAGTCCACTTCCTGGAGATTCTTATGGCCGTCTTCGGGCGTCAGGGCGCTTTGTCCGGCGAACCACTCGAACCACACCGAACCGCCGACGCGCCCGAACGCTCCGAGGTCCAGCTCCGCGCCGGTCGTCAATTGGTGGTTCAGCTTTTCCGTACCTTCGTTTTTCGGCTGACCCCACTTGCGGCGGTATTCACTGAAGTTAATCCCGCGGAAGATATAGTCCGTCGCCATCGTATAATCGACGCTGAGCGTCAGGGGGACGGGCTTGGTCCATCCGACGGCGCTCGCTTCGGCGGATTCCTCCACGACGGTGCTCTTCATCGTGTCGACGCGTTCGGCTTCGGCTTGCTGCAGCGCCGCGAGGTAATTTGTTTTTCCGGTGGGTGGTTTTGCATTCTCCGCCGGGACAGTCGATGTCGTCCAAAGGAAACACACGATCCCGACCATGCACATGTTGCGTTTCACAGCCGTTGCTCCATTCGTTCTAATGTCTTTTTGTGTGGACGAAATTTCGTGACAACCTCGCCCGGCTGCACGAGGAACGCCCTTATGCAGATGACGGACAAAAGCATGTTTCGTGCCAAAAGAAATTTGATTTTTAAGTTATTGATGTAAATATAGTTACGCTTTATTTTGTTTTCAAGCGATTCGGAGCGATAATTACATAGTTGTAATACGGTTCCGATTCGCTACAATTTTGTATCATATTTTTGAAGATCAACTTTTTTGGAGACAGGCGATGGCGACGTTGAAAACTCCGGACATTCCGGCGCGGGGAAGTTCCAGTGATCGGCTGGAAGAGCAGTTGATGGCGCTGTTTCGCATCAGCCAGATCTTAGCGGCTGGGAATCCGCAGCGCGAGGCGCTGGCGGAGGTGCTGGACGTGATGGACAACGACCTGCACCTGCAGCGCGGCACGATTATGCTGCTCAACGAGGATGCCAGCGAACTGACGACGGAAATCGCGCACAAACTCTCCCCGCGCGAGTTGGGTCCGGGGCGCTACCGCGCGGGCGAGGGGATCGTCGGGCGCGTGGTGGAAACGGGCGCCCCCGCCGTCGTCCCGCGCGTCAGCCGGGAACCCGGATTCCTGGACCGCCTCCATCAGCGGAAACGCAAACAGCCCGACGAGGAACTAAGCTTCTTCTGCGTGCCGATCAGCATCGGCCAGGAGGTCGTCGGGGCGCTGTCGGCCGACCGGACGTACGACGAATCCGCCAATTCCTCCGACACCGTGCAGGTGCTCTCGATCGTCGCCAGCATGATCGCCAACGACGTGCGCAACCGCCGGCTGACCACCATCGCGCGCCGGCAACTGGAAGAGGAAAATATTCGCCTGCGCGAGGAGCTGGAAGATCGCTATCGGCCTGAGAATATCATCGGAAACAGCGGGGCGATGCGCGAGGTGTATCGCGCGATCCACCAGGTCGCCCAGAGCGACACGACGGTGCTCATTCGCGGCGAGAGCGGCACGGGCAAGGAACTCGTCGCCCACGCGATTCACTATTCCAGCCCGCGCCACGGCGGACCTTTCGTGAAAGTTAATTGCGCCGCGCTGAGCGAGAACCTTTTGGAGAGCGAACTGTTCGGCCACGAGAAGGGCGCGTTTACCGGGGCGATCCAGGCCCGGAAAGGCCGCATCGAGGAAGCCGAAGGCGGCACGCTGTTCCTCGACGAGATCGGCGACTTCTCGCCCGCCACGCAGGTGAAGCTCCTGCGCGTGCTCCAGGAGCGGGAGTTTCAGCGCGTCGGCAGCAACAAGAACTTAAAAGCCAACGTGCGCGTTCTCGTCGCGACCAACCGCGACCTCGAACAGGCCGTCAGCACCGCGGAATTCCGCCAGGACCTGTATTATCGCATCAACGTGTTCCCGATTTTCCTGCCGCCGCTGCGGGAGCGGCGGAACGATATCCTGCTGCTGGCCGACTTTTTCGTCGAGCGATACGCCCAACGCATGGACCGGGACGTGCGACG
>JAFGJE010000168.1 GCA_016929245.1 Phycisphaerae bacterium | reverse complement strand
GCGTCGGTGGTGATCACGCCGATCATCGTCGCCAGGGACGGGGCGATCATCCCCGAACCCTTCGCTATGCCCGCGATCGTGACGGGTTT
The DNA here is from genome assembly GCA_016929245.1 of Phycisphaerae bacterium. Classification (GTDB taxonomy): domain Bacteria; phylum Planctomycetota; class Phycisphaerae; order SM23-33; family SM23-33; genus JAFGEJ01. The sequence continues at coordinate 7,711 of JAFGJE010000168.1, read as the reverse complement.
TCCCCCCAGCGTGGTCATCACGACCGCCGATTTGGGGCGCGTGTCGGTGGTCATGATCGCCTCCAGCGCGTCGGCGTCGTGACGCGGGCTGAGGGAATCGCAGGCGGCCTGGATCCCGCGGCGCACCTTGTCCATCGGAAGGGCCGCGCCGATGACGCCCGTGGAGGCGACCAGGATTTTCTCCCCGGTCGTGCCCAGGCGTCGGGCGGTCAGTCGGGCCATCGTCTCGGCGTCGCGCAGGCCCGCCTTGCCGGTGCAGACGTTGCTCACACCGGCATTGATGACGAATCCACGGGCTTTTCCGCGCCCGCGAGGGAAGGTTTTCCGGACGTACTGGATCGGCGCGCCGGTGATCTGGTTGCTCGTGGTGACGAAGGCGACGCTGCAATCGGTCCGCGAGGCGATGACGGCAAGGTCTTTTTTGCCCGAGGGTTTGATCCCCCCGGCGACGCCCGCGGCGAGGAATCCTTTGGGTAACGTGATGTGTCGTGCGTGAGGCATTTTTTGTCACTTTCGATATAGACTGTCCCTGCAATGGGTGGTATTCTATTCTGTCTTTTTGAGTTTTGGGAAGAGGTTTTCCGCCGGAATTGACATCTATTTATATGCGCGTGATTTATACATTCTGCGGAGATTTATCCGGTCGCCCGGGGGGACGGCTTCATTTTCTGGCGATTCTCCGGGAATTGGCGGCCCAGGGGCATGACGTACTGGCGCTGTTGCCGAAATACGGGTTGTCGAAGGCGGATATGATTCCCGAAAACGAGAACATCCGACGCGTTAGTCTTCTCATGCCTCCGGTTCGATTCGCGAATCTCCTGTTTCAATTCGTCGCGGCGCTGCTGTTGCCCGCGGTGATCCTCTGGTTTCGTCCCGGCGTGCTGATGATTCGCGGAACGGTGGGATTCTGGTGGTTGATGGCCGTCATCGGACGGATGTTCCGGGTACGGGTGGTCGCGGAAATCAACGGAATTCCCTGGTCGGAGTTTCGTTCTCGCGGGAAAGGGAAGTTTTCCATCGCGCTGGCCTACGCGACCACGAAGGCGTTTTGCCGGTCCGCCGACACGATCATCACCGTGACGCCCGGAATCGGTTGGGAGATTCTTCGGGCGATCGGCCGACGTCGGATTCGGGACGTGTTCGTGATTCAGAACGGCGCGGAGGTGAATCACACGCCGCCGTCTCGACGGTCGGAGATTCGCCGCGGGCTGGGGATTCCCGAATCCGCGTTCGTCGTCGGGTACGCCTGCAGCATGGATTTCTGGCACAGCGTGGATATCATCGTGCGGGCGTATGCGCTGCTGCCGGACGAGGTTCGTCGTGAAGTGCATCTGCTGATTTTCGGCAACTATACCTTGCCGGATTCCCTGTCGAAGGATCGGGAGCATATCCATATCACCGGGCACATCATGCCCGGACAGGTGCGGGAACAATTGCTTTGCCTGGACGTGGCGGTGTTGTTGTCCGACTGTCATATCGTCAGCCGGCACGGTTTTTCCTCGCTGAAATTCTGGGAATACCTCGCGGCGGGATTGCCCGTGATCGTGCAGGAAGACGACAATCTCTCGCCGATGATGCGACGGTTTTTTTCCGGCACGATCATTCCCAAACCGACGTCGGAGGCGTGCGCCAAGGCGATCGTCGAGAATAATGCCCACCGGAAGGAATTGTCCGCGCGGGGAACCGCCACCCGGGAACAGTTCGAGAAGAGTTTCACCTGGACTCACGTGGCGAAATGGGTTTCCTGGGTTCTGACGAAAGACGATTCCTGGATTCGGGACTTTGAACCCTCTCATCCCTGCGGCCGACTGGAAACCTTCCCGCCGTCGACGCCGGACAACCGGGAAGTCCGCGGATAGGAATAGGAAGAATCATTCCCGCGAGGCTGTTTCCGTACAGGGGGGAAGTGCCTGACCGGTTGTTACGCCCATGGATAGGCGTCGCGGACGGTTTGCGATTCCACTCCCAACAGACGCGCCGGTTCGTTTTTGAGCAGTTCCGTGTTGAAGGTGAGAGGAAATATTCGTACAGTGCTCACTCTGTATTTCTTTACCAATGTCCTGATCGGTGCGTTGCTTTCGCGAAAGGATGGGCATGAAATATCTCTTTCTGGCGATGCTTTTGGTTCTGCTTGCCGCAACAGCCTTGACGATCTGGATGAGTCCGGACATGCAGAGCGAGATTCCGGTGCTCTATTGGGTGACGGACCCGAATCCCGCGCGGGGGGAGCAGATCGCGCTGTTTCACCGCTGGCTGATCCGGAACGACCATTGCGACACGTATGAACTCAACACTCCCGACGACGTGAAAGAATTCCGCCGTCGTCGGTTGACCCCGCCGATCCAGGACGCGATTCTGAAAACCCAGCCGCAAACGCGGGAACTCTGGAACCGGGAGGCGGAGCGGATTTCGCTTCCCTTGACGGTGCGCGTGCCGAAGCTCGAACTGCGGGTGGATTCGGCGAATCGCGATTTTTCCAAGCAAATCATTCAGGGGGTATCGGGCGTCGGGGGGGATATCATGGACATGGGAGATTCGGACATCCCGTATTTTGTCGCCGTCGGATTGCTGGAGGACGTCACCGACGCGGGTTTGCGCCTGGGATTCGATCCCAGCCACACCTGGGAACCCATTGGTCCGGTCATTACGGTCAACGACGAACAGAACCGGCCTCGCCAGTACGCCTTCCCCTGCAATGTATTCACCAATACCGTCTGGGCCAATCGCGGGACATTCCGAACCTACGGACAAAAACCACCCCCCACACGGTGGTCTTTCGAGGAGTTCGAGCGGATCGGGAAAGACTTCGTCCGGGCGGCCAATCAGGGAAAACCGTTTCCCGACGTATTCTTCAGCAGCGGAACGAATCTCACCGAGATGCACCGTTCGCTGGGCCTGTCGATGTTCAACGAAACCCTCACCGCCTGCACGCTGAACGATCCCCGATATAGTAAGGTTCTGGCGTTGATGAAACAGTGGGTGTATCAGGATCGCATTCTGCCCAGCCAGGCGGATGTCCAGTCCTTCGCCGTCGCCGCGGGATACGGCGGCGGAACGCTGCAGTTGTTCAATTCGGGCAACTACGCGATGTTCCGCATGGGCCGGTACGCCCTGATCCAGCTTCGCGTCTTTAACGAGGAACGGGAAAAGGAAGGTAAACCTCTGCTGGACCTTGAAGTCTGCGAGCCGCCCAACGGCGGATTCCCCAACGCCCAGGTTGGAACGCGCGCCGCGTGCGTCTATGCCGGGGGAAAACACAAGGACCTGGCGGTGCTGTTCCTGGCGTATCTCGCGAGCAGGGAGTACAACCTTCAGATCGTCGACGACGCCGATTCCCTGCCGCCCAATCCGAAATACGCCGACCTGGAAGAATACCGTCACCCCTCCCGGTTTCCCAACGAATGGGAGATACATCAGCCCTGGGTGGATCAGATGCGGATAGCCGTTCCATTGAGTTATTCTCCGTACATCCTGTACAGAACCGCTTCCAGGCTGATGAACCGACAGGCGGAACTGTTTATGACCGATCAGATCTCCGCCGCGGAGGCGGCCGTGACAACCGCGAAGCGGATTGACGAAGAAATCCGGCGCACTCTCAAGGAACAGCCTCGCCTGGTTCCGCGATACGACCAAGCCGTCGAACGGCAGAAAAAAATCGACGCCATGGTGAAGGTGTGGGAGGAAATGGACGCGCTACGATCCATGGGCAAACCGATCCCAAGGGAACTGCAAGCCAAAGCGAAGAAGATTCCTCTCGCGATGATCGACAACGTTTTCTATCGCGTGTATTACCGGAAGAAGGGATGGGCTCAATAGATGGGTATGACGAGGAAAAATCTCCGGAATCTCGCCGTCGGCTTGGGATTCCTTGCGCCCAATATCCTGGGTTTCCTGGCGTTCACGGTAATCCCGCTGGTGTTGAGTATGGTGCTGGCGTTCACCAACTGGGACCTGCGCCTGCACAACATGTTCAAAACCGAGCCTATTCAATTCGTGGGATTCGGGAATTTTCAGCGTCTGCTGAGCGAGCCGGATTTCCGGCGATTCCTCGGAAACACCCTGTTTATCATGATCGGCATTCCCTTCGGTATCGCGGGCAGCCTGCTGTTTGCCTTGCTCCTGAATAAGGATCTCCGCGGCGGGGGGAAAGTCATTCGCCTCCGTCTGCTGGTGGGCGCGTTGGTGGTCTTCACCGCGATTCTGCTGACGGCCGTCGGCATGGGCGCCACCGCCATTACGCTGCTGCTGATCTCCCTGGCGGGTTTGATGCTCATCGGCGGGGTGGCCGGCGGATCGGCGCTGTATCGAACGCTGTTCTATCTGCCCAACTTCACCGCGGGCGTGGCGGTGTACATCCTCTGGAGCAAGCTGTACAACCCGAACACCGGTCCGATCAACTCCGCCCTGAAAGGTCCGCTCCAGGGACTGACGGTACTGGTCCGGAACACTCCGACGTTTCTGTATGTCGTCCTCGTTTGGATTCTGCTGGCTGTCACGACGTGGATCACCGTGAAAACGCTCCTCCATTTTTATCGTCAATGGCGCGACGGCGAACTCGGCACGCCGTCTTTGATGGTCCCGGTGGGTTTGGTGCTCCTTCCGTTGATTTTGGGACAATTCCGGCTGGCGGACGTGGGCGGAACGCACGGCGGATTGGCGCCGATTCACCTGGCGGGACTGGCGGTCGCTTTGTGCCTGGTGGTTCTCGTCGCGCGCGGGGTGAAAGGACGGGATTTCCCCTGTCCGGGCGGGGAGGGATTCGGCGGAGCTGCCATCATCGCGATGGGAGTTCTGACGCTGCAATTCATCCTGATCGGTTTGAGCAACGTCGTGTACCACTTACCCGCCGCCGCTGCCGAGGACTTCGGAATCACCCCCCCGCAATGGTTGGCGAGCATACACTGGGCCAAGCCCGCGATCATGATTATGGGATTCTGGGCCGCCATCGGCTCGAACAACATGCTGCTGTACCTGGCGGGTTTGAGCAACGTTCCGCCGGAACTGTTCGAGGCGGCCGACATCGACGGGGCGAATCGCCGTCAGCGTTTCTGGAACGTCACCTGGCCTCAACTGGCGCCGACCACGTTCTTCATCGTCGTGATGAGCACGATCGGCGGTTTGCAGGGCGGATTCGAGATGGCCCGGACGATGACCCGCGGCGGACCGGCCGGCGCCACCACGACCCTGTCGTACTTCGTGTTTACCGAAGGTTTCGAGACCGGACGGCTGGGCTTCGCCTCCGCGACCGCCTGGACGCTGTTTCTCATGATCTTCATCCTGACGATCTTCAACTGGAAATTCGGGAACCGATATGTCAATGATTGAAACGACGAAACCCGGCAATCCCGCCGATCCGGCGGTCATGGTTGATTCCAAGCGACGGTCGAATCTTCGGTCCCGGTTGGTCTCGACAGGCCTGCTGCACGTGCTGCTGGTGATTCTCGGCATGAGCATGATCCTGCCGTTCCTGTGGATGGTCCTGACCAGCCTCAAGACCCTAGGTCAGGCGGGCCTGCCCGAATGGCTGCCCGGGGATTTTTCTCCCCAGTGGGACAACTACAGGGAAGTGTTCAACGTGATTCCCTTCGGGCGGTTTTACTGGAACAGCATCTTCATCGCCGCCTGGGTGACGCTGTTGCAGGTGTTCACCAGTTCGCTGGCGGCGTTTTCGTTCAGCCGCCTGCAATGGCCCGGGCGCGACAAGGTGTTTCTGCTGTACTTAGCGACGATGATGCTGCCCGGTTTGGTGATGATGGTGCCCAACTACCAGATCATGATTTCCCTCGGACTGGTCGACACCTTCACGGGGTTGATTCTCCCTGCCGCCTTCAGCGCGTTCGGGACGTTCCTGCTGCGACAGTTCATGCTGACGATTCCCTCCTCGCTCGACGAAGCCGCCGAAATCGACGGCGCGAGCAAATTTCGCGTCTACTGGGACGTCATCCTGCCGCTGTCCCGCCCGGGGTTGATTACGCTGACGATCTTCACGTTCCTGGGAAACTACCGGACGATCTTTTGGCCGCTGGTCATGCTCAAGAGCGTGCACAACTACACGCTACCGATCGGCCTATTGTATTTCGATTCCACGCGAGGCCAGACCACCCACCTGCTGATGGCGGCCGCGACCATGATGATTGTCCCGCTGATCCTCATCTTCGTCATCATGCAGAAATATCTCGTCAAAGGCATCCAACTCGGCGCGGTGAAGGGATAATCGCGTGTGGCGCCTTCTATCGACAAGTGGCACCTTCAAGCTCGTCTTCGAGCTTGAAGGTGCCTTTTGCCTGCTAGGACAACTGAACAAACGCGGGAATCTTCGACTCCGACACTGTATTGTTCAGGAAACGGAAATAAAATAGACTCACCATACCAAGAGGCCATCGGTGCCTCCGACCTGTCGGACTTTCCATGAGAATGAGGTAGGTTTATGGCGAGATTCATTCCAGGGTTGAAGCTTAGCGAGATGTTCTTCAAGGAGGCTGTACGGCCAATCCTATACCGACACTGGCCACACCTAAAGTATTCAGCGGCCTTGATAGGCTATGGTTCGGATGTTATTGGCTTCGACACGCCGATGTCCAGAGACCATGAGTGGGGACCACGCGTTCGTTTGTTCCTGACGGAAGAAGACCATCGGATTTTAACCGAACCAATTAAGAAGAGGATGGCCAACGAATTACCACGAGTTTTTAAAGGCTATTCAACCCACTTCCACCGCCCAGTGGGCGCAGATTGTTTTCGCTTAGGTGAATGCACGGACGGAGCCATCAATCATCGCGTGGAAATATTCACAATTCATGGCTATTTCCACGGCAGACACGGTATAAACCCCGACAGGCCGATGACGGTTCCTGAATGGTTGATTACGACGGAACAGTCGCTGTTGGAGTTGACTGCCGGAGGCGTCTTCCACGATGGCCTGAAGCAACTTGTCAAGATCAGGACCAAGCTTCGGTACTATCCTCGCGATGTCTGGCTATATCTTCTGGCGTGCCAGTGGATGAGGATCGATCAAGAAGAATCGATGGTCGGTCGGGCCGGGATGGTTGAAGATGATCTTGGGTCAAGGATTATTGCATCGCGAATGGTTCGGGACATAATGCGGCTGTGCTTCCTGATGGAGCGGAAATATGCGCCATACAGCAAGTGGTTCGGATCGGCATTTGGAAGACTGAAATGCGCCAGTGAGTTCGTCCCGATACTTGAGAAAACCCTATCGGCCACATCCTGGAAGGCACGGGAACGGCATCTGGCCAATGCCTATGAACTCGTTGCTGGTATGCATAATGCCTTGATGATCACCGAGCCGCTGGAGATCTCGCGACGTCGCTTTCATGGGCGACCCTTTACCGTTATTGCCGGAGCCCGCTTCACCGAGGCCATTCGAAAGAAGATTCGCTGTCGCTTCGTGCGAAACCTCCGGCAGAATATCGGGTCTGTTGATCAGTTTTCCGACTCATGCGATTTGCTGGACAATCCGTTGTTGTCTGGCCGATTGAGCGTGTTATACAGTGAGTAGTGCGTGTACGCCAATAGATCAAGCTGGTAGGGCGTGCAGCTTCTGCACGCGCAATCTTAATTGGTTCTCTATTCCCGCGTGCAATAAGAATTGCACGCCCTACCAGCTGCGGGAGCGGCGGAACGATATCCTGCTGCTGGCCGACTTTTTCGTCGAGCGATACGCCCAACGCATGGACCGGGACGTGCGACG
>JAFGJE010000167.1 GCA_016929245.1 Phycisphaerae bacterium | reverse complement strand
TTTTATATATATAAAATTCATCCTGCTTTTTGTTTTAGAATTGACAATCTGAATATTTTATGTTATACAATATGTTTAATGAGGAAAGTCAAAGATACTGGATTTGTCAAGGCTGTTCGCGGCAAGGCGGTTCGGGTTGCCCAGGCTCTTTCGGAGGATCTGGATCGCGGAGCGTACGCTCCCGGTTCGATTCTTCCGACGGATCAGAAGCTGGCGGATGTGTACGGTGTGTCCCGAATCACGCTGCGAAAGGCGCTGTCCCTGCTGGCCCGTCGCGGCAGGGTGGTCAAGCTGCCCCAGCGGGGTGTTCTGGTGCCGGCGGGGGAAGCGTCACATGCGGAAGACGTCGCCGAAACGGAATCCCGTTGCGCCAACCTTACGCAGAAGACGATGATCGCCGCCGTGTGGGCCGCCGAACCGGACGCCAACGTCATGGGGATCAGCCAGGGAATTCGCCAGTACGCGAAAGAAGCCGATTTACATTTTCAACTGTTCCTCTCGCGCGACGGCCATGCGCGGTCCCTGGAAGTTCTGCGGAACGCCGAGCGCTACGGAATCGACGGCTTGATGCTCATGCCCCAGGCCATGCCCGAATACCTTGAGGCGCTGCGGGGATTGGCGGACAAGGGAATTCCCGTCGTCGGCGTGGGGCGACTGCCGGAAGACGCTCGTTCCAGTTCGGTGGATCACGACAACGCCGTGGGTATCTATCAGGCGACGCATTATCTCATCGAGAAATACCATCGGCCGCCGTATATGCTGGCGGTCGAGGAAAATTATATGACGAGCATCGAGCGATGTATCGGGTATCGCCGGGCGATGGAAGACGCCGGTTTCGGCGATCTGGTGGAGGATCACACGGAACGGGTTGACGTCATGGTCATTGATCCGACCTATTGGCCGATGGACAAAAAGAATTGCGCCGGCCTGTCGGCGGGACGAAAATTGCTGGATCGCGCCGAGACGCCGCTTTCCGTGGTCTGCAACAACGACTATATCGCGATGGGGCTGTACCAGGCCTGTCAGGAAAGGAATCTTCGCGTCGGGCGGGACGTAAGGATCACGGGATTCGACGATCTGCCCTTAGCGAAGCGACTCCACCCGAGCTTAACGACCGTTCGGCAGAATCCCGTGCTGACGGGATACACCGGCGCCCGCCTGCTGCACCAGTTGATACGCGGCGAGTTGACGCCCCCCGAAACGATTCACCTTCCCGTGGAGCTCATCCAGCGGGAGTCGGCGTGAAGATCGGAATACGGCGAATCGGGTTCGCCGAAGAGATAGGACGTTTCATTTCGTCAACCAAAAGAAGAAGGAGAAGCAAGATGAGAAAGCTACTGGTTCTATTGGGAGTGATGTTGTTTCTATGGACCTGCGCCGCGACACCGGCGGCGGCGGTGATGATCACGGGCGGTTCGGGAACGTTGTTTCAGAATGGATTCGAGGTGAATATCACCGGGTCGCCGGATCAGGATCCGGATCCGGCCTTGTGGACCACGAATGAAGCGGAGGCCGACGCGGTCCAGGTGCTGGACAGTTCCGTGCAGAGCATGTATCTGCCTCCGGCGGCCTACGAAGGCGTCAAGTATACCAAGATATACAGACCCGCCGGCGCGAGTGAAAGCCTTATCGCCGCGCCGTTTGAACAACAGAGCGCCGGAACCGTGCACATGGAACTGATGATGTACATTCCCGTGCAGGTCAGCGCCGATACGCTGTCGGCGAACATCGCCCTGAGCAACAACCTGGACAACGGGAACGGATTCGACGGCGCCGTGGTCTGGATCGCCGCCTTCGAGGCGGGTAATTCGGTCCGGGCTTACTATTCCGACGCCTGGCACGACACGGGCGTGACCTGGACGCGGGACGCCTGGCAGAAGTGGGAAATCGACCTGTCGCTGGATTCGGACACCTGCGTGGTCACGGTGGACGGCGCGGCTTCGGGATCGATGTCCGCGAAACTCGACGGCCCGGTCTCCTGGGCGGTGCTGCGCGGCGGGCAGGAAGGAAGCGTCTTCAGCGTGGACACCGTGCCCGAACCGGCCACGCTAAGCCTGCTGGTGATCGGCGGATTGGGTGTCTTGTTCCGGCGGAAGCGGTAAGGAAAAAAATCAGGAAGTGAAATGCGGCACGCGGGGAGATTCCATGGGGAATCTCCCCCTTCCTGCTCGGTTGATTTTGGTAGAATACCGACAATGAATCCAAAGGCAGTACAATCCAACCCTCGCGCGGGATGGCGCCTTCGCGGGAATTCATCGAATCCATTTTTCCGACGGAACGCATTCACCCTCATAGAACTCTTAGTCGTCATCGCCATTATCTCGCTGCTCGTGAGTATTCTCGTGCCGTCTCTCACCAAGGCCAAGGAGCTTGCCAGGCAGACCCAGTGTCAGGCCAGCCTCCATGCCGTCGGGATCGGGTGGCATACCTACGCGGTGGAGTATGACGATTGCCTGCCCCTGGTCCATTATGATTCCGGAGGATGGTCTGAGCAGCGCGCGTTTTGCGAATGGGATGTCGAGAACGGATATACCGGTGTCGGGCTGGGGATGCCCGTCAAAGCCGGTTTGTTGACGGAAGTTCCCATGATGTTAACCGGGAACCGGGAGGATTGGACGTATTCGCAACGGGGCGTGTGCGCCTGTCCTTCCTATCCGCTGTCTTCCCTCGAGCATCCGAATTTCACGTCGTATCTCATGGATCGACGCAACGGAAGATACATACACGATACGCGCACGTATGAATATTTTTTCAAGTTCAGTGAATTACCCAATCCAGCCGAACGTTCGCAGACCGCCTGCATCACCCGGGTTCACGCCGAAAATGAACGAGGCAACGCCATGTACCTGGACGGCCACGCGGAACTGGTGGACGAGGAGCGGTGCTGGTGGTTCTATAATCAGGAAATTCCGGCGAGATACTGGGATTTCATGTGCTTTGATCTGAACATGTCCATGGATGCGATTACGCACTGGTAGCCTCTTTTTCCGTCATTTCTATCCATAGGATTTTCCATGCAAACGAAGAGTACCTGTCTTATCGTCGTATTTCTCCTGGCCGGGTTTGTTTGGGCGGAGTCGGAATCGGAAGCGGAATTCCGAAAACCGCTCGCGGACGGCTTGCCTTCGCTTCCTCCCATGACCGCCAGGAAGTCCTGGACGGGCAAACTCTCCGTGCACGACGGGATGATGTGGAAGGACGACAAACCGTTCTTTCCCATCGGATACACGTTCGGCACCGGCGACAAAGGTTCCGCCCAGGCGGTGGCGATGGGATGCAACGCCGTGCACTTTGACGTCGGCTGGTGGATTTGCCCCGCGCCCGGGCCCGTTCCGGAGGAAGCATTCAATGGAATCAAAGAGGAAATTCGCCTCGCCGGTCAGTGGGGGATGGTCGCCTTTCCGCTTTTATCGGGGCACTACGTTCCCGGCTGGTTTATCGACAAATATTCCAAGGCCGACAATTCCCCCCTCGGTAGCGACGGGAATTCCACCGGAAACTGGTTCCCCTACAGCACACACTTCAAACCGATGCGGGAGGAGATTCCCAACTTCTGGCGGGCAGCCGCCAAAGCGCTGACGCCGGAACCGAACGTCATGTCCCTGAATTACTGGAACGAACCGGGTTACGGGGGGCAGTGGGATCACGGGGACCAGTTCGCGGACTATCGGCCTTTCGCGATCGAGGATTACCGCCGGTTTTTGAAGGATAAATATAAAACCCTCGAAGCGCTGAACGCGGTCCACAAGTGGAACTACGCCTCGTTTGAAGCAGTGCAGCCGCCTCGCAAGCCGGAAGAGCTTGGCCGTCGCGCCTGGCTGGAATGGATGCGCTACGGGCAGGATTACTTCGCGGGATTCTTCGAGTGGGAAGACGGAATCCTGCGCAAAGCCGCTCCGGACATTCGCCTGGCGAACAAGAAGATGGCCAGTCTTGTCGATTCTTCGGCCGCGTCGAACGGTCTGAACTGGGCGAAGATGGGACGTTGCGAGGACATTTTCGGCGTGAACATCTACAACAGCGGACTGACGTATCGCAACGTCGCCGAAGCCGCCCGCGGTTACGCGGCCGGCAAGCCGGTGGTGTTCTTCGAGTTCAACGTCATGCCCACCAACGCCGAAGGCCGAACGCCGGGTCGCGTGAGGACGGACCTTTGGGCGCCGGTTCTCGGCGGCGCGAAGGGATTGTTTATTTTCTGCCTGACCGACGATCCGGCCCACGGGCTGCTGTCCGACAAAGCCGTCTCGCCCGAAGCGCGGAAGGAATACGTCCGGTTCACGCAAGCCGTCGGCAAATATCAGCGCGAACTGGAAAGCCCGAATAGTCCGGCGCGCATCGCCGTGTTATATTCGACCACGGCTGCGCTGCAGACGCCGGGCGGGAAAATTCCGAATTACATCACGCAGACGTATGACCTGTTCCGCAACAGTCATTATGCCGTGGATTTCCTGCCGGAAGAGTTCTGCAACTCCGAAACCCTCCGCCGGTATCAACTCATCGTCCTGCCGTCCTACAGCATCCTGCCGCCGAAGGAACTCGCGGCTTTGGGTGAATGGGTCAAAGAAGGCGGTAACGTCATCGCGTTCGGACATTCCCTTTCGACGAATGAATATCTGGAACCCGTCGATCCACCGGCATGGATGGGGTTGATCGACCGAAAACCCGGCCCGGGGGATCGGGCGGGAATGACGATTGAAAAAATCGCTGTTCTCCTGCGCCCCTATCATCAGCCGCAAACGCAGATCAGCGGAGTGGAAATGGTTTCCCGGCGAACCGACCCCGACAAGAAACTGATTCCCGGCGCGGCGATGGATGTGAAAACCGCCGGCCGCGTCCTGGCGGTTCATAACGATCATTACCCGACGATTGTGCAAAGTGCAGATGGCAAGGTCGTCTACTGCTGCTTCGACTCCCTGTATTCCGAACCCATGCGATCCCTGCTGGAGGGGATTCTGCGGGAGGTGCTGCACCTCAAGCAGAACGTCCGCATGACCAACGACGACGTGACCGACGCCGGCGTGTGGGTGAGTCCGCGGCAGGACTATAAGGACGCGAACCTGCGGTATCTTCTCGTGATCAACACGCACATGCGGAAACGAACCGTCACGCTGGAATTGGTTGAAAAAGACGCAAAAGATCCCGGCTGGCGATTCGAGAAGGAATTGCTCAACAATCTCACCCCCATCGACGGTTCCCCCGAACATCCGACGTTCCGCCTGGACGCGCAGCAGGCGTATCTGCTGCGCCTGAGGAAATAATCCTTACTGGGATATGTGGAAGGGAATTCCCCGGCAAGTGCAATATGTTGTCATCCTGAGCGAAGCGCAGCGCAGTCGAAAGACCTCACGCCCAGCCACCCGTAAGGTCCTTCGACTGCGCTCGAAGACTCGCTCCGCTCAGGATGACAGACTAGGCGTTGCCGGGAAAATTCTCGCACACCTTGAGATTTCCGTCCAAATTGCCGGTTGATTCCGCCGCCCCAGCGCGTACCATAGACGAACTGTCCCTCCCTTACGGAGGGCGGGCATCGGAGAGAAGCGTCCCCATGGCAGGATATCTCGTACTGGCGCGGAAGTATCGGTCCGAAACCTTCGAGGAAGTCGTCGGGCAGGAGCCCATTGCGCGGACGCTGACCAACGCCATCCGCACCGGGCGCGTCGCTCACGCGTACCTGTTCACCGGCACGCGCGGTGTGGGAAAGACCACGATGGCCCGCATCCTCGCCAAGGCCCTGAACTGCCTGGACGGCGACGAACCCACACCGACCCCCTGCGGGACATGCGACGCCTGCGTGTCCATCGCCCGCGGCGACGACGTGGACGTGATCGAAATCGACGGCGCGAGCAATCGCGGCATCGACGAAATCCGCGAGTTGCGCAACAACGCGATCTTCCGCCCGTCCCGCTGCCGGTTCAAGGTGTACTACATCGACGAAGTTCACATGCTCACGAAGGAGGCCTTCAACGCGCTGCTGAAAACGCTGGAAGAACCGCCCAGCCACGTGAAATTCATCTTCGCCACGACCGAGGTGGAAAAAGTCCCCGCGACGATCCTCAGCCGCTGCCAGCGATTCGACTTCCGCAACATCCCCACGGCGAAAATCGCCGAACATCTCAAAGCGATCTGCGAAAAGGAAACCGTCGCCGCCGACGCCGACGCGCTGTATCGCGTCGCGCGGGCGGCAGCCGGGTCGATGCGCGACGGACTTTCGCTTTTGGATCAACTGCTCGCCGGCGCGGAGAAGGTGACCGACGAGGAAGTCATCCGCGTCCTCGGCACGCCGCCGGATGAACGGACCATCGCCATCGTGCAGGCGATCGCCGATGCCAACGCCGCCGCGGCGCTGGGCGAACTGGCGGCTGTGTTGGATTCCGGCGTCACGCTGACCAGCGTGACGGCAGCGCTGAGCGACATGTTCCGCAACATGATGCTCGCGGCGACCTGCGGCCCGGAGAGCGAACTGATCGAATTGCCCGAAACCCAGCGGAAAAACGTCGGGGAACTTACCGGGCGATTTTCCACGCCCGCGATCGTGCAGGCGGTCGGCGTGTTGCAGAGGACGAGTCAGAACATCCGCGGTTCGTCCGTCGGGCGGGCGCTGGTGGAGGCGGCGCTGGTGCGACTGGCGGAGGCGGATAAATTCGTCGATCCCGCGAGCCTGATCGAGCGGCTGGAGCAGATGGCTGCCGGCGGAACGGCGATGGGACAAAAAAAAAAGCCCGTAACTAACATTCCCGCCGGCATGCCTCGACCGGCGGCAGCGCCGGTAAGAGCGACCCCGCCGACGGCGGCACAACCCGAACCGACGCCTTCCCCCGAACCGGAGCCGAAGAAAAAAGTCAAACCTCTCAGCTCGGACGAGAAGCAGAAGGTGCAGGACGACCCAGCCGTCCGGGAGGCGATGACGCTGTTCGGCGGGAACATGGTGCACATGGAACGCGTCGAAACGCCAGACCCAGCCGTCGTGACCCCCGGCGCGGAAACGGACGAGGAAGAAACGGAACAGGAATGAACCAAAGAGAACGCGAAAGGAAATACACATGTTTGGCGACCTGGGTAAAATCATGAAACTTGCCGGCGAGATGAAGCGGAAGATGCCGGAAATGAAGCAGCGCCTGGCCGCGGCCGAATACACCGCCCAGGTCGGCGGCGGAGTCGTCCAGGCGACCGTCAGCGGGAAAATGCAGTTGACGGACCTGAAACTTTCCGAACAATTACTCGCCGACGGCGACTTGTCGCTGGAGATGCTGGAAGATCTCATCAAGGCGGCGATCTCCTCTGCCCAGGCCCAGGCCGCCCAGGCGGCCGAGGAGGCGATGAAGGAACTCACCGGCGGTATGGACTTACCCGGCCTGGGAGATTTGATGTGACCCAAAGAGTAAGAGAACGCGAATCAGACGAATAAGACGAATATATTGTAAATAAAAATCTGTTCGTCTTATTCGTCTTCATTCGCGCCATTCGCGTTCTCTTGGACGGTTTTTACAGAGAGACAAGAAACGAAAAGATTTTTACGAAAAGGAAACAACCATGAAGATCGGCGTCAGTTCGTACAGTTTTCAGCGGTATCTCAATGACGGCAGCCTGGATCGCTTCGGTGTGATCACCAAGGCGAAAGAAATCGGTTTTGACGGTGTGGAGTATTCCGGGTTGGGGATTCCCGCCGACGATCCGGAGATCATTCCGCTGGCGCAGAAAATCCGGGCCGCCGCCGCCGACGCGGGGATGCCCATTTTCAGCTATACCGTCAAGGGTAATTTTCTCCAGGAGAACGGCTGGGAGGCGGAAGTCGAGCGACTCAAGGGCGAGGTGAAGGTGGCTGTGGAGCTGGGCGTGCCGTGCATGCGACACGACTCGGCCTGGGGGCCGCTGAACGGTAAAAATCCCGCCGACGAAGCGGCGTTCGAGGAAGTGCTTCCGATTCTCGCGAAGGGCTGCAAGGCCGTCACGGAATTCGCCGCGGACCTGGGCGTCAAGACCATGGTCGAGAACCACGGGTATTTCGTGCAGGAAGCGACGCGCTGCGAGAAGCTCATGCGGGCGGTGAACCACGAGAATTTCGGTTCGCTGATCGACATGGGCAATTTCCTCTGCGCCGACGACGATCCCGCGTCCGCCTGCAAACGGATGACGCCCTACGTGACCCACTTCCACGCGAAGGATTTTCACGTCAAACCCGCCGACGCGCCCGATCCGGGCGAAGGCTGGTTCAAGTCCCGCGGCGGAAACTACCTGCGCGGTTCGATCATCGGACACGGCAACGTGGACGTGCCCGGCTGCGTCAAGGCGGTCAAGGACGCCGGCTACCAGGGCGCGTTGAGCATCGAATTCGAGGGCATGGAAGAAAACTACAAAGCCCTGACCGTAGGCCTGGCGAACCTGCGAAAATACGTGGACGAAGCATGATTCCGCGTGGCGGAGCACCTGCTCCGCCACGACTACGGGATAGATCAACTTGGCGGAGCGGGTGCTCCGCCAAGCACATATGTTCGTGCGTGAAATTCGTGGACGAATTTTCTTATGACGCGGTACAGCGAAACGATTGAGCGGGTGATGGAGCTTTTGGGGAAGCTGCCCGGCATCGGCGCCCGGACGGCCGAGCGGTTGACGTTCCATCTCCTGAAGTCCGACGACGCCGAAGCGCTGGCGCTGGCGGACGCGGTGCGGGATCTGAAGACGAAGATACGGCCTTGCTCGATCTGCTTCAATCCCACCGAACGGGAGGTGTGCAACCTCTGCGCCGATGAACGCCGCGACAAATCCACCATCTGTGTCGTCGAACAGCCGAAGGACTTGCTGGCGCTGGAATCCACCGGCGCGTATCGCGGCGTGTATCACGTGCTGATGGGCGTGATCGATCCGCTGCACGACGTGGAACCGGAGGACCTGACGATCGCCCGGCTTATCGAGCGCGTGCAGGCCGGCGGGGTGAATGAGGTGATCCTGGCGACGAACCCCACCGTCGCCGGCGACGGCACGAGCCTGTACATCGCCGAACATCTCGAACATCCGGGCGTGAAGGTGACGCGCCTCGCGCGAGGCCTGCCGGCAGGCGGACAGATCGAATACGCCAACAAGTCCATCCTCTCCGACGCGATCAACGAACGACGGGGCGTGTGAGATGCGCCGACAAGTTCAACAATTGTCATCCTGAGCGCAGCGCGGTCGAAGGACCTCTCGCCCACCTACCCGTAAGGTCCTTCGACTGCGCTCGAAGACTCGCTTCGCTCAGGATGACAGTAGATACGTGAATATTGTTTCACGATTCCAATAGAATCGTCTTCATCTCGGCCGGGCGGAATTCCAGAGTGATTTTGTCCTTCTCGATGGACTGCCATCGCGGGGGCGTCAGAGAGTCCTTCCGTTCGGCGAACCGACGGAACCGTCCCGGAACGAGTTCCAGCGTCGCCTTCGTCGGTTTACGGTTGACTTCGATGAATCGGAACTGCCACTCATTTCGTCCCAGCGGTCTGACGGACTCGACGATGACATTCTCCGCGTCGCGAGTGAACAGGTTCGCGCCGTCGCGGCGGAAACCTATTTCCTCCAGATTTCCCGGAATCACCACCGGCGGATGCGTGACGGATCGGGAAATCCGGTAGGCGGCGTCGGCGGCGAAGGGACGATCCTCGAAGGCGACATGAAATTCATAGACCAGATCGCCCGTCTGATGCAGCGGGCAGTTGGTGTTCCAGAGATTGTTGAAGGCGTAAAACAGGACGGTGGGCGTTTCGATCTCGTGATAGTCCAGGTCGTAGTGATAGCGGTCCGGCCGACCCAGCGAAACGACGCACGCCTGCTTCGTCGTCAGCACGGCGTGGCGCGCGGAATCGGAAACGGCGAGAAAATCCTGCATGCCCAGGTCGTGGTTGGTCGATCCGGGGAGGCGCTCTTCCGGGAACCGCGTCGTCTGTCCCTCATGCTCGATATCGAAACGAAACGGCGCGTCCAGGCGAAGCGGGAACGCGAAATGGCAGGCTTCCTTTTCCAGCGTCGGCAGCTTGCGGACGAAATTCCGAATGCCCAGCCCCGACGCGTCCAGCGTGTACTGCGTCTCGACGGTGAAGTCGCCTTCCTTCCCGGACAGATGAATTTCCACCATCATCGAGGCGCCGTGGACGCCGTCGCGCGTCGCCTTGCGGGAAACGGCTGTGATCTTCGCCCGGTCCATCGTGTAGGATTCCGCCAGCCCGCCGTGTTTGGGCGTCATTTCCACGCCGTCGATGTCGAAATACACCACTTCGTTGAGGGTGTACTCGGCTGTGTTGACCCATTCGACGTTCGTGGAAACGTTCTTCGCGGAACACACTCCTCCCGTGTTCGGATCGACGCGGATCGTCATCATCGGCCCGCGCATCATCCAGCCGTCGCAGGTGAATTTCGGTTGTTCGGAAACCGGATCGATCACGTCGAACATCATCGTTCCGTACGGGGGAATCGAGCGACACCATGCTTTGTGCTGAAACAGTTTGGTGTTGATCGGCCTGGAATCGACGGGAATCGCCTCGCCGCCCGCGCCGCGCAAGGCAAGTCGCGGCTGGGCGCTGGTGAAGGTAATTCCGCCGTCGGCGGTGAAGGAATTGGGGTTGAACACGGTGATTGATTTCGGCGCGTCCGGATCGTCGCGGGACAGTTGAATCGCCTGGCGATCCTGAAGCGCCAGCGTGTCCCGCGTCGCCTTGAGCGCGTAATCGGATTTGATGCTCCACGCCCGGCGCGGCACGTCGAACGCGTCGTCCCGGATCGAACCGTAGGACCGCACCAGTTCATCCCATTTCCACATGCTGATCCCGCACGTGTGGTCGCTGTACAGCAGGAACTGTTCCATAACGTTCGACCAGGCGGCAGCGTCTTCGTCGGAAGGATTCCCGCGGCAGGCCTGGAGACTCGACCAGTCCGTCAGGCGTCGCCGGGCGTCGCGGTAGTGTCCCGTCGCCGAACCGTAGGTCACCAGGTGTTCGCTCCAGGAACAGGTCAATTCCCCCTGGATCACCGCGAGTTGCTTCCCGAAGCGCGTTTCGACGTCGCGGAAAAATTCCTCGCACGTTCCCAGTTGGATTTCCGGATCCTTGTATTTGTCGTTCCAGTAGTCGATCGCTTCGAGCACGCCGGGCCAGGGGCCGTAGTTGTCCGTCGCCAATTGAATCAGGAGCGTGTCGCACGGATACTTGTCGCGATGCAGGCGCGCCAGGAGCATGTCGATTCCCTCCCGGCCGCGAATGTTGAAGATGGTTTTTTCTCCGTCATCGCCCGTTAAAGCGCCCTGGGCGTTGATTTCCTTCCCCAACGGCCAAAGGAAATAGATCACCCCGAACCCGTACTGCGCCGGGCCAAGGTCGTCCTGACGATTTTCCCGATCGTCGCCGATCTGGTAGAACAGAACCTTACTACCGTCCGGTCCGACCAGGTAAAACAGGTGCGGAAGGGTGGTGTACGGCGTCATCACCCGCCACCCGCCGCAGCCGTTGACGATATTTCGCGGGCCGTAATGGGAGAGGATTTGCGGGATGTTGTAACTCAGCCCGCCGATGTCGTTGATCATCGCGGTGGTGATCTTCACGGCGTCGTCCTTCACGACCTCGCGCAGAATCTCATGGCTGCGCTCGACGCAGCAGCAGAGTTCCTCGAGGTCGGCAATCTGCGTGAGCGGCTGATTGTAGAACCCGGTCAGTTCGAGCTGTCCGTTTCGCAGGAACGTCGCCAGATCTTTTTTTTCCTCTTCGTCGGCGACGGCGAGGAACTGCTCCAGCGTCCAGCCGGTTTCGATGGTCCAGCGAAAGCGGGGATCCTTTCGACATTCCGCCAGCACGTCCCGCATGTGTCGATTGTGCCGAACGGCGATCCGCGGATAGTTCGTCGTGTACCCGATGTCCGTGTGCGTGTGCTGGACGAGAATGATTTTTTTGATCTTCATAATCGCGGGGCATTCTATCATGCCGATGGGGTGAACCAACAAAAAAACGGCTTTATATCCAAGGCTTACGCATCAATTTTCTTTTTTGTTTGTGTATCTTTCGCCCAGGGCAACGCCCTGGGTTTGAGAACGTCTTACAATCCAAGCCCTGTAAGGGCGTGACAATCTGTAACGCCCTTACAGGGCTTGGGATAAAGGCAATTCGTTCACCCAGGGCTTCGCCCTGGGCTGGTATATTTCAGTCCGTTGGACTGGAAGAAAGAATGTTGATGCGCAGACCCCACCGCGCGGAGGGTTGTCGGCTTGCATTGGAGGCGTTGTGCGGTTACCTTCCGGGCCATGCAACACGCTGTTTGGATTATTTTCGTGGCCGCGTTCGGCGCGTGTATCGGCAGCTTTCTCAACGTGGTGATCTGGCGCCTCCCGCGCGGGTTGAGCATCGTGTTTCCGGGCAGTCATTGTCCGTGTTGCGGGCGGCGGATTCGCTGGTTCGACAACGTGCCGATTTTCAGTTGGTTGTGGCTGCGGGGGCGATGCCGATTCTGCCGCGTGGGCATCTCGCCGCGGTATCTGTGCATCGAGGCCTTCACGGCGATCCTGCTGGTCGGGATGTACGTCGCGTATTACGTGTTTCCGATGCGCGCGGGGATGGGGCGGTTCGCGGAGACCTGGCCGGTGTTTCTCTCCCACGCCACGCTGCTGTGCGGCCTGCTCGCCTGTTCGGCGATTGACCTGGAGAGTTATCACGTTCCGCTGGAGGTCTGCTGGTTGATCTCACTGGTGGGTCTGGCGGCGGCGACGTATTATCCGTCGAATCAGCTCCTGCCCGAAGTCTCCCAGCCGACGGCGGCGGCGTGCCTGGGCGCGGCGGTCGGATTGGCGATCTCCAACGTGCTGATGCACTACGGTTTTCTTCAACCGAGCTTCCTCGACGCCGAAATGCACCCGCGTTTTGACAAGGAAGGCGATCTGGGCGAGAGTCCCGCGATCCAGCATCGGGTGGCGATGACGGCCCGCAACGGTGTTCAGCCTCGCGTGGAGATGCTGCGGGAGGTGCTGTTCCTCGCGCCGGCGGTTCTCGGCGCGGTGGGGGGGTATTGGCTGGTGACGAAATGCGCGGGCGTCGGCGGGGCGTGGTCGTCGCTGTTCGCGCTGGCGGACGGGCGCGTGGGGATGCACTTAAACGGCCTGTTCGGCGCGGTGTTCGGATATCTCATCGGCGGATTGTGGATCTGGGGGATGCGGATTTTCGGGACGTTCCTGTTCGGCAGGGAGGCGATGGGGTTGGGCGACGCCCACCTGATGGCCGCCGCGGGGGCGGCCGCGGGATGGAAGGTTCCCACGATGGCGTTTTTCCTCGCGCCGATTTTCGGATTGCTCTGGGCGATGTACCTGCTGGCCCGGCGCGGGCAACGCGAACTACCCTACGGCCCGTGGTTGTCGGCAGGGGTGGCGGTGGCGCTGTTGTTCCACGATCGCATCTCCCGCTTTCTCGACCAGTTCAGCGAAGTCTTCGGCGGGTTACGGTAAGGTTTATTAAACCACTGTTGTCATCCTGAGCGGAGCGCAGCGGAGTCGAAGGACCTTACGGGTAGCTAGGCGTAGGATCCTTCGACTTCGCTCGAAGACTCACTGCGCTCAGGATGACAAATCGTCATTTCCCCTCGTGTTTCGCGATGATGTCTAGAATCTCCGGGCCGTAGTGTTCGGCCTTGGTTTGTCCGATGCCCGGTACGTCCAGGAGTTCCTCGTGGCTGAGCGGTTTGAGGGTCGCTAAGGCGCGGAGGGTGCGGTTGGAGAAAATCGTGAAGGCGGGACGGTTGGCTTGGGTCGCTTTCTCGAAGCGCCATTCCTTCAGCGTGTCGGCCAGTTCGGCGTCCACGCGGTCGAATTCGACGGGTTGTTTTCGGGCGGGTTTTTCGGCTTGGCTTTTTTTCGCCGGGGAAAGAACCGTCTTGCGGGCCTGGAGTTTGCACCGGCCTTTGAGGATGTCGTAACTTCGCGCGTTGAGTTTCACGGCATTGTACTGTCGCGGATCGACGTCGCAGTATCCCCCAGCCACCAGTTGCCGAAACAGGGATTTCCACTGTTTCTCGGACAGCTCTCCGCCGATGCCGAACGTGCTTAAATTTTCATGGCCGAAGCGCCGGACCTTTTCCGTCGTCTTTCCCCGCAGCACGTCCACGAGGTGCATGACGCCGAATCGCTGTTCGGATCGGTACGCGCAGGACAGCGCCTTCTGGGCGGGGACCGTCGCGTCGAACATGTCCGGCGGGCGGATGCAATTATCGCAGTTGTCGCAGCCGCCTTCGTGCGAATCCCCGAAATAGCGCAACAGCATTTCCCGCCGGCAGTGCGGGGACTCGCAGAATCCCACCAGCGTGTTGAGCCGTTCGTGCTCGAATCGTTTGCGGGTCTCGTCGGCGGCGCCGTCGTCGATGAAGCGGCGCAGGAGGATCACATCCTGCAGGCTGTACGACATCCAAGCGTCGGCCGGCTCGCCGTCCCGACCGGCCCGCCCGGTTTCCTGGTAGTAGGCTTCGATGCTCTTGGGAAGGTTCATGTGCGCGACGAACCGGACGTCCGGTTTGTCGACGCCCATTCCGAAGGCGATCGTCGCGACGATCACCGCGCCGTCCCGCTGCTGGAAATACCGCTGCGTGCTCGTGCGCCGTCGCGTGTCCATCCCGGCGTGGTAGGGGTACGCGTCGTATCCGTTCGAGGCGAGAAACGCGGCGTACTCTTCCACGTCGTTCCGCGTCAGGCAGTAGACGATTCCGCTTTCGCCGCGGTGAGACGCGAGAAAGCGCAGCAGTTGTTGTCTCGGCGCGGTTCGCTCGGTGATGGTGTAGCGGATGTTCGGCCGGTCGAATCCGCCGACGAATGCCCTTCCGTCGGGCATGGCAAGGCGGAGGAGAATTTCCCGTCGGGTGTCGGGGTCGGCCGTCGCGGTCAGCGCCAGACGCGGAACGCCCGGAAACGCCTCCGCCAGCTGCGCCAGTTGGAGGTATTCAGGCCGAAAGTCGTGCCCCCACTGACTCACGCAGTGCGCCTCGTCGATGGCGATCAGCGCGAGTTTCGTCTGGCGGAGCATGTCCAGCGTTCGCGGCTGAAGGATTCGCTCCGGGGAGAGGTACAGCAGATCGAGTTCGCCTTGCCGTGTCGCGGTTTCGACGGCGAACGCTTCAGCGCCGTTGAGCGTGGAATTCAGCACCGCGGCCCGCACGCCGTTTTCCTTCAGGCTGAACACCTGATCTTCCATCAGGGCGATTAACGGGCTGACCACCACTCCCAAACCTTCTCGAAGCAGGCTGGGCAGTTGGAAGCACATCGACTTGCCGCCGCCGGTGGGCATGATCACCAGTCCGTCGCCGCCGGCGAGGACGTGTTCGATCACCTCCCGCTG
Organism: Phycisphaerae bacterium; assembly: GCA_016929245.1. Taxonomy (GTDB): domain Bacteria; phylum Planctomycetota; class Phycisphaerae; order SM23-33; family SM23-33; genus JAFGEJ01. The sequence continues at coordinate 12,626 of JAFGJE010000167.1, read as the reverse complement.
GCCGGGCCGATAGGTGTCGAACCCGAAAACGGTTTTCAAGGTGGTTAACGCGGAATCGGTTGAAGCTGAATCCATCAAAACCCTCGAGTACACAAAACCCGTCGAATCGTCATATTCCTATAGACTCCACTCGCTTGCATTGCACGGGGAGTGTACCCGAACAAATGTTCGGATTCAATGGCCTCGCGGGTAAACATCACCCCGGAAAGGTTCTTGACATTCTGTTTGAGTCGGCGATAATGTTCCGTTTCCCGCATGGGCAAGGAGATTGAACGTGTACGCAGTAATTGAAGATAGCGGACAGCAGTTTCGCGTGAGCGAAGGCGACGTTTTGAACGTGGACCTGCGCGAGCTGGCGGACGACGCGAAGGAAGTGGAATTCAACCGTGTGCTTCTGGTCAGTGACGAAAAGGGCACGAAGGTCGGAACCCCCCTGGTGGACAAAGCCAAGGTCGTCGGGGAGATTCTCGATCCCGAATTCAAAGGGCAAAAGGTGCATCATTATTACTGGCGTCGCCGGAAGGCCTCCAAACGCAAGATCGGGCATCGCCAGAAGTATCTCCGCGTGCGCATCGCCAAGATCAGCGCGTAAGCGCGCTATAAGCCGTTGTTTTCCTGATGCGGGTTCCCAAATCGATTCGAATCGCCCGTCCTGACCGGACGGGCTTTTTTTTAGTTTTTCCATAACGGAGGGGAACCATCCCGGCGGGAAAAATCGCCTGGACGCGGAATATGTCGTATGTTTCTCCTGGAAGGAGGAACCGGTTTTCCCGTCCGGTTTGATTCCGGAAAATCTATAGATCGGACAAATAATCGATAATTTGCCTGCGGATGTCGCCTGGGTATTCCCGGAATGCTGCCCCGGGGGTCCTTGTCTGTTTGCGAAAGGAGCGGTGTGATGTGTGAGAACATCAAATGCAGGCTACACGACGAAGAACGGAGGAATGGAACGATTCGCCTTTCGTCGGCGGCGATGGAAGAACTCCACAACGCCTTTCGGCAAATGGACTTGCTGTTGCAGTCCCGGGGGATGGATCCCGGGGTGCGGGCGTTGATGGAATTGCTGCGACGCCTGCAAAGGCTCAGGCGGATGATTCGATTCTCATCGAATCGAATCACGGTATGAGTTGGGACTCCTCAGGCCCCGGCCGGAGACGCTCCCCGGCCGGGCTTTTTTTGTATCTTGACCGTCCCTATGGGATGGATTCCTGATTTCTCACTTCCGGATCGGCGGGGGTGATCCGTGGGGAGAATAATTCAAAAGTCCCCTAAAGTCTTTCAGAACGTATGGTCGAAACTTTCCTTATACGCTTCGACGCGGGGGTGTCGGAGTCTCCGCGCCGCCCGCGCCGCGACGATGGGTATCGCCGCCGCGGGTTGGGAGCGGTTGCGGCAACGCGCGGAACGGCGCGGGAGTATGATAACAGGAATGATCAAACGCGGCAGGAGTTTCTGGTTGATCTTGTTGATGTCGGCCGGGTGCGTCCAGGAACGCATCGCGCCCGAGACGCGCCGCAAGATCGACCTGGCGCAAAACGCCTACCAGGCCCGCGAATATCAAAAGACCATCCGCGACACCGGGGAAATCCTTCGGGAAACTCCTCGCGGGGAAGGCGCGATGCAGGCGCAGTACCTGCGCGGCATGGCGCGGTATCGGCTGAAGGAATACCCCGCGGCGCGGGAAGACCTTCTGCAGGTGTACAATCACACGAAGAACTGGGATTTACGCATCAAAGCCACCGACACCCTGGGCGAACTGGCGTACCTGCGCGGGAACCTGGACCAGGCCGAGAGATACTTCTCCGAAGTGATCGCGCAAACCCGCCCGGCGGATCGTCCCGCCGATCACGCCCGTTTCCGACGCGGCTGCCTTTACCAGCGTCAGGGTAAATGGGCGCAGGCCGACGTGGAATTTGAAAAAGTGACGTACCATTTCCCCAAAACCGCCGTCGCCGGAAAGGCGGCCCAGCGGGTGCGGGGACGATCCTGGACGATCCAGGTCGGTTCCTACAAAAGCAAACAAAACGCCGCGGACGCGGCGAAACGGTATCAGCAGGACGGGTTGAGAACCTTCATCGAACCCGTCATGCGGGACGACGCGTTGGTTTTTCTGTTGCAGATCGGACGCTGGGGTCAATACGAAACCGCCGAGAGCAACCTGCCGGCGGTGCGACGGATCACGAGTGACGCTTTTCTACACGTGGCGAGGTAGTTTCATGAATCCAAGGACACGACAACGAATCCGGACAGGTTTCCTGGCGGCCGCGATGCTCTTCCCGGTGATCGGGTGCGACGTCAAGGATGAGCAGGTCACCGAGCAGAATCCCTACCCCGAGGAGTTTCTGCGAAAGGAATGGCCGAGCACCAAACCGCTGGCGACGCGGACGAAGTATCCGCCGTACTGCATCCGCGAGGATGACAAGCTCGAAATCATCTACTTCGTCAGTCCCGAGGAGATTCCTCACGAATACGCGATCAACATCCGCGACGTCCTGGGCGTGCGCTTCCCGTTCAACGACGAACTGGACGTCGAACGGGCCGAGGTGCAGTCGGACGGGCAGATCGCCTTGCCGCTGATCCAGGAGGTCCTGGTCGCCAACCGGACGATCCGGGACGTGCAGAAGGAACTGGAAAAACGATACGCGGAATATCTGCATGATCCGAACCTGACGGTGTTCATGGTGGAATCCAAGCGCGAAATCGACGACCTGCGCGAGGCGATCACCACCAGTCCGCGCGGACAGTCGCGTCTGGTTCCGGTCACGCCCGGCGGGGACATCGCCCTTCCGCTGATCGGAACGGTCCGGGCGGCGGGATTCACGGTCGACGAGGTGCAACAGAGCATCCAGGAACGATATCAGCGGATCGGAGTCCAGGAACTCCAGGTGACCGTGGACGTCGAGACGGTCGCCCCGCTTCGCGTGTACGTCATGGGCGAGGTGAAGAATCCGGGGCTCGTGTTCAACACCCTGGGCGGTCCCAGGCAGATCTCGGAGATGTCGATCCTCCAGGCGATTTCGCAGGCGGGCAGTTACATCCCCGCCCGCGCGGAGCTCAGCAAGGTGTTGCTGGTGCGTTCCACGGGACTACCCTCGCCGGAAGTGGCGGTGATCAACCTGTTCCAGTTGTTCGAGAACAAAGGCCGAAAGGTCAACGGAAAGGAAACCTTCCTCCCGAACAACACCAAGTTCCTCAGCGACATCTGGCTGGAGGACGGGGACGTGATTTACGTGCCCACCAAGACCATCGCCAAGCGCGCCGATTACATCGAATACGTCTGGACGCGGGGCATCTACGCCGTCGTCCCGATGCAGTACAACGTCACCGCCAATTACAACGCCGTGGACAACGTCGATTGGCTGGGACCCAATCCGTAAGGATACGAAACCGGAAAGAACATTCCCCTTGGAATCGAAGGGATAAATTATGGCCGACACGTACACCAGCAGGACATTGCGTGAGTTGATTCGGATCGTCGCGAGCCGGTTCCTCGGCATGGTGATCATCTTCGTGATCATCGTCGGGGCGGTGGTCGCGGCCAGTCTGTACGCCCCGAAGTGGTATCGTTCGGAAGTGCAGTTGATGGCGTCTCCCACGCGGATGAGCAATCCGCTGGCGGAAAAAGCGACCAGTCAGCGCGAGCAGGTGTCCCTTTTCGTGACGACGCAGCGGGAGATCATCCTGAGCGAATCCGTCCTCGGGGCGGCGCTGATGATGCTGGACGACCCGTCCCTGGCGACGAAGACAAAACCGTCCCGGGACACGGGATACATTCTTTCGGCGAAGCTGTTGAAGGAACTGCCCCAATTCATCAGCGATCATACCCAGGAGATTCGTCGCCTCAAGAAGCGCGTGTCGGTCGTCACGCCCGGCGGACCGGACGCCACGTTCACCCAGACGTTCAAGATCACCGTCGATTGGCCCGAAACGAGGCTGAACGGAAACGGCGACCGCGAGGCGCGACGCGCCCGGGCGGCGGAGGACTGCCAGAAACTCGCGAATTATCTCGTGCAGGCGTACCTGGCGCGTTACCAGCAACTGGAAGCCAAACGAACCGAAGAGGCGATGGACTTTCTGGAGCACAAATCCCTCGCCGAGGCGAGAAAGCGGGTGGATAAAGCCAGGATCGCCCTGGAAAAAGAAGCCGCCGGTCTGGGCGCCGATCTGCTGCCCGTGGCGAGCATTATCGGAAACCAGGGCATCGACAGCGGCGCGGCGAAGCTCGTGACGGACCTGGAAGGCAACATCAACACCGTCGAGGCGCGCCTGGCGGAACTGACGGGTTTGAAGAACGTCATCGAAAAACAACTGGCGGCGGCGAAACAGGATCCCTCGATCCTGGCGATTCCGGACGAGGTGACCAACAACAATCCGGTGATCAGCCAGCTCCAGGAGCAGATCGCGAACCTGGAGATCAAGATGAACGGTCTGACGCCGAAATACACCGGGAAATACAAGGAAATCGAAACGACGAAGAGGGAACTCGCCGAGGCGCACCGTGACCTGGTTCGCGAAATGGAAAAACAGCTTCAGCGCGTGACCGCCAGCATCGAGATCAAGCAGTCCGAACGGGAGATTCTCCAGGCCCGCCTGGAGAAATTCTCCAAGAACATGCAACGGATCGGACCGCGGGCGATTCAGTACAATCGCCTGCAGGAAGCCCTCAACGCGGCTATCGATAACTACAATGAACAGGAAAAGGACTTCCTGGAATCAGAACGGGCCGCGAGCCTGGCGAAGAATCCGGTGCTCGTCAGCGTGGTGGACAGCGCCTCGCTTCCGGATCCGAACCAGCCGCGACGTCCGATCCTGTGGTTGAATATCCTGATCGCCTGTGTGGGCGCTTTGGTGCTGGCGCTGGTGTACGCTTTCCTGGCCGACCACTTTGACCATACGATCAAAAGTGTGGACGAGGCCGAGCGGTATCTCGGCGCCCCGGTGGTGGCTTCGGTGCCGAAATTGGGACGTAAAATCATCCAAGCTCGTTGAGGTGTGCGATGACCGACAAGGAAGATATGTTTGAGAAGAACGAACCGAACTCCGGCGAAGAGTTTCTCGACGAGGAGACGCCATTCGAGTCTCCCGTACCGGACGTCGATCCCGATCCCATCGCGGACCTGGGGAATCTGTCCGGTGACGGACCCGTGATTTCCTCCGCGACGCGCGGCGCGAAACTCGCCCCCCGCTCGTCGGACATGTTCCACGGCATGTGGGCGTCCATTTTCTACTCCGGACGCACCACCGGGAAGATGGTTCTTGTAACCAGCGCCGCGCGGCGGGAGGGCGTTTCGACCATCGCCTGCGGGCTGGGACTGACCGACAGCGACGTGGAAGGCTCCCCGCGCGTCGCGCTGGTGGACTTCAACCTGCGCAATCCCGCCATTCACAGGATGCTGGGGTTGCGGGAAGGTCCGGGACTCGTCGAGGCGCTGGCCGACGGATTGTCGCCGGCGGAGGGGGCGCAGAAGGTCAACCGGAACCTGGACGTGTTCACCGTCGGCGCGATCGGTTCGCGTTCGCTGGAAGTCTTGCGCAGCGACGCGGTCGAGACGTTCTTCGCCCAACTGGACGAAATCTACGATTACATCCTCGTGGATTCCGCCGCGGCCAATCACTACCCCGACGCGCAGGTGCTCGGGGGCGTGCTCAAGGACGTGGTGATCGTGGTGCATTCCGATTTCACACCGCGGGAGGCCGTCGCCCAGGCGAAAAAGCGCATCGAAGCCGGCGGCGGGCGCGTGGCGGGAATCGTCTTGAATATGCGAACGTTCCCCATTCCCAATTTCCTGTATCGAATCGTGTAGCGCCGTCGCGGCGGCGCGGAAATTGACAATCCTACGATGCTCACGCTGGGACACCAAAAGACCGACTGGATTTCCCTGGGCGTGGTGGTCTTCCTGGCCGCCGTCGCCATCGGCGTCGGTGTGCTTGAACCTTCCCTGCTTCCCTGGGCGCTGGGGGCAATGGTGCTCGCCGCGGGGATGGTCTTCTGGGCCGCCCGATGGGATATCACCCTGTGCGCGTGGATTTGGGTGCTCAGTTACGGCCTGCTCGATTGGCCCGAGTGGAAAATCGAGTTGATCGGATTTTTCAACCTGACCGTTCCGCGCATCATTTTCCTGGGGGTGGTGTTGACGTTCGCGCTGTATTTCTTCTTTCACCGGCGACGGCTGCACTTCGATCGCGCTTTGTATTGGTTGATGCTGGCGCTGTTGTGCTATGTCGCCTTCAGCGCCACGACCACCGGATGGACCGCCCGAACCAAGTCGCTGGAATCCGCGCCGTATTACCGGTTTCTGGGTTCCCTGCTTCTTCCGTTCGTGATGTTCTACCTGTTGTGCAATTCCTGCTCGAAGGAAAAGCAGATTCGCCGCGCGCTGATCCTGGTGACGATCTACGGATGGTACGCGCTGTACATCGGGTATCTGCAATACGCCGCGATCAACGGCTTGGAAGGGGCGCGGAGTTTCATCTGGCCGAGTTACATCAACGACCCGACGTTCGGAATTCACTTCGACCGCGCCCGGGGCGTGTTTCGCGGGGCGACGCCCCAGGCGTTCCTCATGGTTTCGCTGTTCTACATCGACCTGTACCTGATCCGAAAAACGCGAGGCGCGTATCGCGCGCTGCTGGTGGTGCAGGCGATTCTCGTTCCCCCGGCCGTGTTTTTCACCCTGTTGCGCAGCGCGTACCTGGCGTTTCTGATCTGCGGGTTCCTGTGGGTGTTCCTGACGGGACAAAAACGCTTTCGCTGGTTGAAGACGGCGGGGTTGTTCCTGCTGCTGGTGATTTTCGTGTACGCGTCGTGGGAACGGTTGAGTTCCACCGACCGCGCCGGCGGCGGGGTGGCCCAGCGAAGCCCGATTCGCTCCCGCATCATTCTGATCCAGCAGACGTGGGATATCATGTCCGAGACGCCGCTGTTGGGCGTGGGGTTCGGACATTTCGTCGACAAGCAGCAATCCATGCCCCGCGATCCGGGCGGGTTGTCCGGGGAACCGACGGGCGTGCTGGTGCAGCACAACCTCTTTTTGAACATGCTCGCGGAGACGGGGCTGGTCGGGTTCGTGCTCATGCTGCTGGTGTTCATCTTCCTCTGGAAGCAGTCCTACCAGTTGTACGAGAAAATTCCTCCCGACGCCCGCGGGGACGTGTCGCGCGACTTCGTGGTTCTGTTCTGGATCATCCTGGCGAATTACCTGACCGACGCGATGTTCCGCGACCCGTTGTGGGACGTGTTCACCAACGCCCTGCTATGGTCGCTGGCGGGGATCGTCGTGTGTTTCAATCGGCTTCTGGAACCCCAACCCCTCGACCTGCCCATCGCCGCCGGCGGATGGGAAGGAACCTGAAGAGAGTATGGCGCGTCATTGTCAGGCAACCGAGCGAGCTTCGCTTCGGCGGGTGCGAACGGGCCTGAACGAAGCTCGGGCGCATCTGGACAGAACCCTCCAACGTCTTCGCGCCGCGGCGGACATTCCCCCCGACGCGCGATTTCTCGACCTCGGCGCCGCCCAGGGACGCGTTCTGATCGCCGCGGGACGGATGGGGCTCCGGGCGGTCGGAATCGAACCCTACGCCCCCGCGCGCGAGCAGGCGCTGGTTCTGGCGAAGGAATTGAATCAGCCGGTCGACATTCGTCCGGGACGGGCGGAGAGGCTGGAGTTTCCGGACGCGAGTTTCGATCTTGTGCACGCCCTGAGCGTTCTGGAGCACGTGGCTGATCCGGCGGCGGTGTTCGCCGAGGTGTTTCGCGTGCTTCGTCCCGGCGGGGTGTTCTGGTTCTGCACGACGAACGGCCTATCGCCGCGACAGAATGAAATCGCCGTGTTCCCGTGCTTCGGGTGGTATCCCAATCGCCTCCGGCGACGGATCATGCGCTGGACGGTGAGTCATCGGCCGGCGTGGATCGGACACACCGACACGCCGGCGATGCACTGGTTCACGCCCGGAAAAACCCGAGCGATGTTGCACGAGGCGGGATTCGGCGAGATATTGGATCGATGGGATCTCCGCCGCGACGAAGAAGGCGGGCGCCGGCACGGATGGATTTTGCGATGGATTCGTCGAAAACGCTGGAGACGTTATCTTGCCGATATATGGATACCGGCGAGTATCTACGCGGCTATGAAACCGGTTGTAAATGAATGAAAAACGGGTGCCGTGGTTCGCGGAGCGCAGCGGAGCAACCACGTTACTCCCGGAGCGTGGTTGCTCCGCCGCGCTCCGCGAACCACGGCACCCACAAAAAGGAATTTAGGTAAAATATCATTGATTGAGAAAGGATAAACATCGTCAGTGAATCTGTTGTCCCGCATTTTGCGCGTCGGCACGATCGCGCAATCCATGAGCGTGTATCTGCCCGCGATGATGTTCCAGAAGGCCCTGGGAATGGGGCGGCTGGTTCTGTTCACCTACCTCGTCAGCCGGGGGCAGATGGGCGTCTGGAGCTCCGGCGTGATGATTTTCATCCTCGGCGCGCCGCTGGTGAGCCTGGGCGCGAATCACGCGATGGCCCGGTACGTCAGCACCTACGAAAGCCGCGGGCAACTGGTGCAATTCTTCCGGCGCTCCCGGATTTTCGTCCTGCTGCTGGTGGTCGGCATTACCGGGGCGTGCTTCCTGGGGCTGGAGGGAATTCAGCAGCTCCTGGGACGGATGGGAATGGCCAGCCGGTTCAGCGTGTTGCGCCAATCGGACATTCGCCTGGCGGTCGTGGGGAACCTGGTGCTCATGGCGCTGTATATCGCGCAGATCAGTTTCATGTACGGCCTGCGGGTGTACGCGCTGGTTTCGATCATGGAAGTGGCGTTCAGCGTGCTGTTCACCGCCTGGGGCGTGGTGTGGGTGTGGTTTTCACCGGGCGCGATGTCGCTGCTGCTGGCGCACCTGGGTTCGCTGGCCGTGGTGCTGGTGGTGTTTCACTGGTTGCTGGGATCGGCGGTGAACCACTCCGCGCGACGCCGGACGCGCGGAGAGGCGGTCTGGCGAACGGACGTGAACATCGAGCCGACGCCCTCCGCCGAAGGCGACGCCGTCAGCACGAGGATTCCCCTGGATTCCGCCAAACAACCCGTCGACGCGCAAGACGCGACGCGAATTCACTGGCTGCGCATTTTGCGATACGGCCTGGCGGGGATGATCGGCACGTTGATCTGGCAGTGCGCGCAGAATGTCAGTTATTTCATGGTGCTGCATCGCTACGGCGAAGTCAGCGCGGGCGGGTTCTGGGTGATGATGCAGTTTTCCCAGCCGCTGGTGTTCGTCGCCAACGCCGCCTGGGCCGTCCTGTTCAGCCACGTCGCACGATTGTGGGAGGAGGGGGATCATGACGCGGCGATGTTCATGCTCGAAACGTCCTACAAAGCCATCGCCCTGACGATCATGACCTTCAGCGTGCTGCTGTACACCACCAGTCATTGGTGGATACAAATCTTATCCCCGGAATATCGTTACGGCCTGGATTACCTCAGCGGACTTCTGACGTTTTACCTGACCGTCAGCAATCTCACGATGCTGACGATTCCCGCCAAGCTGCACGAAAAACCCATCGTGATCGGAATCGGCGCGCTGGCCGGGGCGGTGGCGAATATTGGTTTGGCGGTCCTGTGGATGCCGATGTGGGGCGACGTGGTCTGGGGCGAGGTCGGCGCCGCGCGCGCGGCGGGCGTGGGCATGTTCTTCGGCGGCGGATTCGTGATGCTCATTTATCTGCTGATCTCCAAAACCCGATTATCCGACAGCACGTACTTCGTCCTCGGAACGCCCGTGCTGCTGCTCCTGCCGACGCACCTGATCGGAATGGTCTGGGCGGTGGTTCTGCCCGTGAGCGTTTTTTCACCGTGGATTTTCGACGTTCAACAGAAAACCATCCTTCTGGACCGTTTGAAAAGGGGATTGGACTCCCTGAAACGACTTTTACCGTGGAAACGATCTCCCTAATCATCCCGACGCACGATCGGCCGGCGTGTTTCCGGCGGCTTGTCGACGCCCTGCGCGCCCAGACGACGCTTCCGAAGGAAGTGATCGTCGTGAGCGACCGCGCGAAGGCTGTGGATTCCGACGTGCTGGAACCCCTTCGGGCCGCGGGAGTTTCCACGCGAAGCGTCGAACTGGAACGGGCGTCGTCCTCGGCGGGGCGAAACGCGGGCCTGGCGGCGGCTGGGGGTGACATCGCGCTGTGCCTCGACGACGACATGGTTCCCGCGCCCGATCTGCTGGCGAATTTGCTGCGTTTATATGCATTGGATCGTGATAAGCGTATCGCGGGGATTGGGATTCCCTACGCGGAAGCGAATCCGTCGGCGGGGTGGAGATTGTGGACCCTGACGTTTCGTTTGTTGGGGCGCGTGCGGTGGCGGCCTCGCCGGACCGCGGCGCGGTATACGCGATTGTCGCCGGAGTTGGCGCGGGCGCTTCAGCCGGCGGAGATGATTCCCGGCGGGTCGTTGAGTCTGCGACGAAGCGTCGCGCGAATCGCCCGATTCGACGAGACGTTTGAAGGATATGCTTTCGGCGAGGATCGGGAATTGTCCTATCGAATCGGCCCCGATCATGCGCTGTTTCTGACGCGCGAACTGCGCATCCAGCACGCGCCCGTCGAGGGCGGCAGGGGGGATTGGCATACGCGCGGACGCGTGTACGTTCAAAACGTTCTTCATATCGCGCGAACCAGCGTGGACGACGGCGCGGGAACGCGGCTGATGCTGGCGATGGATTTCGCCGGCGCGCTGGTGCAGCACGTCCTCTGGGCGCTGGTGACGCGGAAACGACACAACCTGGATTTCGCCCTCGGCCTGCTTTCGTCGCTGTGGGGGCATGGTGTTGGAAAGGTGAAGGAGATGCTGTGCGGACGCTGATGGTCTTGGGCAATCTGGACGTCGGTGGGGCCGAGCGAACGGCGCTCGAGCTGGCCGTCGGATTGCGCGATCGCGGCATGGAAGTGCAAACGGCGGCGCTGAAGGGCGGCGGTCCGTTAGGTTTGCTTCTACGACAGGCAGGCGTGCCGCTGCATGAGGGCGTGCTTTTGTTTCGATTCGATTTCACGGGGGCGCCTCGTATCGCGCGGATTTGCCTGCGCGAGAAGATCGACACGATCCTGCTGGTGGACATCTACCGCAATTCAATGTTCTGCGGCCTGTGGGGTGCGCGAATCGCTCGGATGTTCGGCCGACGCGTCCGAACCGTCCTGTGGTGCTCGGCTGTCCCGACGGGGCAGGCGGGCGATTTCACACCGCGCCTGCGAAAAAATTTCAAACGCGGAATGCTGGATGAAATCGTATGCGTCAGCGACTGGCAGCGGGGAATGCTCTGTGAATATCAACTGCCGCCGGAAAAGATGGCCACGATCCACAACGGCGTGGATCTGGCGCGATTTGGTAATATTTCCCAAAAAACTCCCGCCGATCTGCCCGGCCCGGCGGATGCGCCCGCACTGGTGCAGGTCGCCAACGTCATGCCGGACAAAGATTACAACACGCTCCTGCAAGCGGCGGCGATTTTGAAGGAACGAAACATAACTTTTCGCCTGTATCTCGTCGGAAGGGGAACGAACGACGCGCCGATGCGAAATCGCATCGACGAATTGGGTTTGATGGAACAAGTGTTTCCCCTCGGTTCGCGGAATGACGTACCGGCGATACTGGCTGTCTGCGACGTGTTCGTCCTTTCCACACGCTCGGAGGTGTTTAACATCGCCGTGCTGGAGGCGATGGCGGCAGGGCGGGCGGTGATTACCAGTGACGTGCCGGGCTTTGTCGAAATGTTCGATAACGAGAAACAAGGCCTGAAGGTCGCGGCCAACAATCCGACGGCGTTGGCGAATGCGATCCAACGGCTGCTCGATGACGAAGCACTGCGAAACCAACTTGCCGAAGCGGCTCAACTTCATATCCAAACGTTCTCTCGCGAAGCCATGTGCAACGCCTTTGCGGAACATCTACGGAAGTAGTCAGTAGTCAGAAGCCAGTAGTCAGAAATACCCCTCCCCTTTCCAGGGGGAGGGCGGGGTGGGGGTATCTGTACCCGCTTTCGCAAGATTGCGCGTGCAACAAGTAGCACGCCCTATGACTTCGTGTTACAATCTTTCCCCATGAAGACATCGTTGGCCCATCTGCCGAAGCGAAAACGTGATGAGTTATCCCGCGTGGCCGATGTGATCCGCAAGGGCGCGCCGCGGGGCACGATCCGGCCTTTCTGCCCGTTTTCCCGCAGGCCACAGCCACCGAGAAAAAGTGTTTCGAACTCCTCCGCAGCGCCTACGTGGATGCGCGTTACAAAAAGGCGTACAAAATCACCCGCAAAGAACTCGAATACCTCGCCGAGAGAGTCCAAAAACTCAAAACGATTACAAACCGTGTGTGCAAGAAACGGATAAAGGAATTTGTGGAATAGGTAGAGCGTGCAACTTGCTTGCACACGATCAAAAAAGCGGGATTCCACGTGCAATACATTGCACATCCTATCCACTACAAAAAAAACAAAGGATTACCGATGCGCGAATCGAATAAACAACGATATCTCGACGCCGTCAGGCATATCGAATCACGAGAAATCCCTTTTCAGGAGAATATAATCGATCCCGTTCATAAGAAAGCAATTCTTGGGAGAGATTGTATTTCACCGGC
>JAFGJE010000166.1 GCA_016929245.1 Phycisphaerae bacterium | reverse complement strand
TTGCGAGATTTTATCATTACAAACGGCATAAGTTATTGGCTCCGCTAAGGAGTAAAGAACGAAAATGAAATTACACAGTAAAACTATAAGGAATAACATCGTATGGGGGAAAATATTTCCCTAATAAATATATTTATATTTGAGAAAATGATGAATGATGAATTTGTGATGTCAAAATGAATAACGGACGGATTTGGATCGGCAGGGGTTGCCTCGGATGACATGGAGCCTACCCCCGGCGGGTTCCGCCGTCACCGACGCGGTTGTACAGGTATCTTCCGTGTCGCTTGCGCCATGTCGGCAAAGACAGTCGGGCTGGTTCTCGTGATCGGCCAGGCAGCGAAAACATTCCCGCGGCGTCAATGTTCCTCGTGCTTCTGTAAGAAGGCTTCTCAGTCGTTGATGACGGAAACGTGAATTCCGAGCTTTCTCAGGATTGTCCTTTTGTTCATGCCGCGGGATATTCATTCCGACCGGATGATTGGCGTGAACGCACAGGCCGTCCTCGGCCCGGATGATCTCCACACCGCCGGCGTTATATTCAACGTTGATGCTTTTGCCCGACGGATCGGACAAAAGAAGATTCCCCTGATCCCGCACCCCTTCGCGCAACGCCAGTTCGCCCGCTTCCTCCACGGAATTTCCCGCCAACGCGAGCAGGCCGAACTGCACCATCGACAATCCTTTCGGATTGTCCGCGGTACTGGGCAGCGCATTGCGAAAAATCGTCATCCCCGTGGACCACATACCGTATCCCAGCACCTCGCCCGGATACGCCAGCACGAGAACCGTCGGCGCGCCGGTGATTCGCATCCGCAGGACGATATAAAGCGATTCACTCTCGCGAACCGTGTCCTTGTTTTGTCCCGACAGGGGTTTGCCGTCGGCGGTGAACGTACCATTCACGCCGAACGACGTGCAATCGTCGTGCACCGAAGGGGAATCAGATCGATCCGGCGGGGGAGGGTAGGCCGCGAGCATCCCACGATAGACTTCGGGAATATGCGGAGCGTATTTCTCGAACAGCTTCTCCACGGGTTTCGGAAGATTCCGCCAGTCTTCGAGCCTATCCAGATAACGATGATACCCCGGATAGCGCGACTGGACGATTTCGGCGTACTCTTTTCCGCAGTCAAACGCCGTTCCCTCCACGGAGATCAGCGGAACGTTCCGGGCGGTGGAAGTGTGAGAAACGTCAGACGGCTGTTCGGAAAAACTTTTCATTTGGATCAACGTCCTCGATTCATTATAAAAAGCATACAGGCGAAAGCAAGATGGACGCCCTTGGGAAAGGGCGTCCATCCCACAACGATTGAACAACTACTTCTTCTACGCAAGCAGACCATTGGTCTGACGTGAATTTATCGTCGCCGCCGTCTCAGGAGCGTCAAACCACCGAGAACCAGCAGACTCAGACTCGCCGGTTCCGGAACGCCGCCGGGATTCAGGAAGAGTTGGCCGTAGTAATCGCCTCTGGTTCCCTCATCGTCGTACGCGCTCAACCTGAACGTATGCCACTGTCCCGCGGGAATTCCCAGGCCGACCAAATACTCATACGACCGAGCATCATAGGGATCGTCGTCGACGAAGTCCCACGTGCCGTCGTTGTTGAAGTCCCAGTAGTATGACTCCAGGTTTGTGTTCCTCTGGGAGTACGTGCCGTTGCTGTTCCATTCGATGTTATCGGGGTCGTGGCACCCATAGGCTTCGAAGGTGGCTAACCCGCCCGGACCGATCACATGGGTTCCGCCGCAGGTCGCCACGGTCGGCTGCTTGGACAACATGTAATCCGCGAACACCGCGCGTTGGAGCATCAGGGCGAGTTTCGTGCCGTTCCAGCCGGCGTCCGTGTTGTCCGACGGATAATGCGCGCCGAACAGCCACCAGGGTTTGGGTCTGTTCTTGAACCAGGTCGCGTTATCCAGAACGGCGTCCTCGAACTCGTCAATCACCTGATCCATCGTGCCGGTTAAGCTGAAGGAATGGTTCGTCTCGGAATGCGTGTACTGGCACGTGCCCTCCACGTCGGGATAGGTGGACCATGTGGACACCTGCGCCTCCAGAGCCGCCTCGGCGATCGTATTGGAATACTCCTGATTGGCTGGGGAGTGTCCCAGAGGGACGGCGCAGTCGGCCGCCGCGTGCGTCAGATACTTCAGCCGCGTCGTTTCGTCCCAGTCGTCCCACCAATTGTACCCACCAGGCTCATCCCCGGCGTACCGAATGTAATATCGGCCTGTTATGGAACCCCATTGGGACAATGCCGTGGGCGGTTCTCCCGTCCACTGTTCGATCGCGCTTTGGTTGATCCCGCCCAGAAACGGCGCGAGGACGTCATCGTTGAATGTTCTCGTCGTCAGGAAGGAGTGCGTGGGCCCGCCCCAGCCGAAGGCGATTCCCTCGAACAATAATACGGATACAACTCCCATCAGAATGCAACGAGTGACTACATGTTTGGACATCATAGGCTCCTTTCCAGGTTGAATGCCGCAACAGCAATTACCGTTTCATGCCCGCTACAGGAATTTACAGGGAGAAAATGGAGGTAATCCGAGGACGTTCCCCGCGGGGCGGCCGATTGACCGCCCCGCGAAAAAAGGAACGCCTTGTTTAAAGAAGACCGAAAAGAAGATATTCAAATACCGTTTGTCCGATTTCATATGTACCGCGACGTGGGCCTATCGGCTTCGCCGCCGTAACAGCGCCAGACCGCCGCCGGACAGCAGCAGACTCAGCGTCGCCGGTTCGGGAACAATGGAGAACTCCGCCGCGGCCCAATTCGACTGAAACCCGGTGGATCCGCCGCTGTCATTTCCGAAGATCACCTTGCTTTCGGGATCGTCGAGATCCGGCGAGATGTCGTCCATCACCACCGTACCGTCGACCAGAAGGTCGGCCTTGCCGGTCGAACCGTCGTGAACGAGCGAGTAAGTGTGATAGCCCCCGCTGCTCAGCGCATAGGAGGTTCCCCAGCTATGGCGGCTGTCGTAGATGTGCAGCGTCGGGATCGCGTTGCTGTCGGTCTCGAATCGGATCACGTAACGCTGTCCGTTCGTGCCGTCCGACAGCTTGATGTACATGACCGCGGCGTCATTCAGCGGCATGTCGGCGTCGGGCAGACGCAGCGTCGCCGAGAATGTGTATCCCAGCGTCAACGCGTCCGACGCTTCCGTGGAGCTCGGGACGTAGTCATACCTGCAGGTCGAAGCCATAGTATCATCCGTCGCCCAGGCGTTCACGCCATATCCGGGGTCTGGTGTTAGCGCGGAAGCCTGGCCGGCATTACCATTCAGCGTCCATCCTTCCGTCGTCGGATCCGTTGCTCCGACGTGCTGCACGATCATTCCGCCGTAGCTCGCGCCGGCCCATAGCAGGCATCCCAATAGAATTAGACTCACCTTTTTCATGTTCACTACTCCTTCCTTTCTTTTTCGCATCGTAAGACGTTTTCGGGTTTCAAGAGAGTCTTAGGTTCTCTCTTTTTTTGATGCCGACTCGGCTAGGTTAACCGAGTGCACAAAAGTATATTATCATTTTTTCGCCTTTTGTCAAGGAGAATTATCGCGGATTGGACAATCTCGAAATTTCCGGAAGAAGCGTGCGGGTACGGGAGAGATGAATAATACGTATCTTATTATTATAAAATTAAATACATTTCCGAAGGACTTTCTTCCTCTAACTCTTTCTTCCGGAGTCTTTTTGGCGCCGTTCGGAGGGGCGAGTGAAAAAAAGAACTTGAATCTTAGGTGTACTCGGGTACAATAGGCCTTATGGTTACGATTTACGATATCGCCCAGAAGGTGGGAACGACGCACGCCACGGTCAGTCGGGCGCTGCGAAACGATCAGCGCATCTCCGCCAAAACCCGCGCGCGCATCCAGGCCGTCGCCAAACGCCTGAATTACCGCCCGAACGTCCTTGCCAGGGGACTGTCCGGCGGGCGAACGCAGGCGCTGGGGGTGCTGTGGGATTTCGCCCCCTATATGCCCAGCGGAGAGATGGCCCGGAGGATCGCCACCGACGCGCAGAAACGCGGTGTGGTTCCCTACATCGCCGACACCACGCGCAATATCGAAGTCATCCTGGGCATGCTTCACGAATTCGCCAATCGCGGGGTGGACGGCGTGGTCGTGCAGATCAGCGGAAGCATCGAGGTCAATCGGGAACTGACGGAATCCTTGCGGCAGTTCCGCGCGGCGATGCTGGTCACGAGGGAAGAGTTGGACATCGAGATGGATCAGGTGGTCCATGACCGTATGCGAGCCGTACAGCAGGCGGCGGATTGCTTTATACAAAGCGGCAGAACACGTCCGGGCATGGCCATTCCGTTGAGCACCACCGCCAAAAAGCTCAGTACCTTTGTCGAAGAGGTGCGTCACTGCGGGCTGGACGTGCCGCCCGAGGCGATCCTGGACATCGGGACGGAAGAACAGGTCGGTCGGCATTGCTACGAACTATTGCGCAGCCGTTTCCCCGACGGGCGCGTTCCGTTCGACAGTCTGTTCTGTTCTGCCGACGAAATCGCCATCGCCGCCATTTCCTGGCTGAAGACCATGCGCATCCGCGTGCCGGAAGACGTCGCGGTGATCGGATTCAACGACAGCGAAGGCGGGAGATTCTTCGACCCGCCCTTGGCGAGCGTGGATCGTAAAGATCAACAGGTTTCCGAGGCGATCGATCGAATGATCCATCAACGCCTGGAACATCCCGACCTGCCCGTCCGGCGGGAGGTGATCGAGATGGAATTCGTCCGCCGGCGTTCGGCGGGTTAAGAGATGTTATTCCCTGGTTCCGGGCAATATATTTTTCAGGATACAACCACTCGTGAAATTTATCCTTTTTACTACAATGGCGGCGGTGTCGGCCTTGTTCGTGAACGCCGCGTCCGCGGAGTCCATCATGGAAATGCCTTCCAACAGTGTCGAGTTGTTTCTTGACGATGATCTTGTCGCGTCCATGACCGGCCTGAAGCGGACGCTTGAGAAACCCACGAAGTGTCCGAAGAATCCGCTGATCACGCGCACCAAACCGTGGGAAAAACGCTGCCTCGAAATCTACGGCACGGTGATGTTCGATGAGGCGATGAAGAAATTTCGCTGCTGGTATCTCGCCAGCGGGTCCCCGTCGGGCATTCCCGATGTCCTGGAGCACCCCGGTACGGCGGAGTATCCCATCTGCTACGCCGAGAGTAAGGACGGCCTGGTCTGGAACAAGCCTCTCCTCTCCCCGCCCATCGGATCCTATCAAAAAACGAATATCGTCATTGCCAAAGGCGTCGCCGAAGGAAGCTCGCACGGCTGGTGCGTGTTTCGCGAGTCCGACGAATCCGATCCGCAACGGCGCTACAAAGGCGCCGGCGGAGCGATTTTCGGCACGTCCCCCGACGGAATGCACTGGACCCTTCATAACTGGAAACCCGCGGTGGGCAAAAACGACACGAGCACGAGTGTCGTGAAGTGGAACGGCGAGTACCTGGCGTATGTGCGCCACCAGATGACGGTGCCCGAGAAGGGGATACAATCCCGTCCCGGCGGCCCGACGTGGGGAGGCACGATGCGCGGTGTGGGACTGTGCGTCAGCAAGGATTTCAACACCTGGACGCCGAAGGAACTTGTCTTCCGGACCGACGAAAAAGACAATTACCCCTGGACGCAGCCGTACGGCCTGGCGGTGACGGCCTATGGGAATCAGTTGATCGGAATTCCCTGGATGCTGCACCTGCTGGAGAAGGACGGGAACAACACGCTCGGTCCGGTGGACATGCAACTCGTCGTCAGCCGGGACGGACGAAACTGGAAGCGCGTCGCGGACCGCGCGGTATTCCTGGCGCCCTCGCGCGGAAAATGGGATTCCAAAATGGTCTGGCCGGGCACGACGATGTTCGTGAAGGACGACAAGGTGCATCTCTACTACAGCGGAAAAGATTCGCTGCACGGGGACGGCTGGAGTAACGTGGCGATCGGACTGGCGACGCTGCCGGCGGATCGATTCGTCGCGGTCGAACCGGCGGGAAACGACGCGGGCGTCCTGCAAACCAAGCCGATGACATCGAAAGGAACCAACCTGGTCGTCAACGCGAAAGTCCCTTCCGACGGCGCGCTTCGCGTGGAATTGGTCGACGCGAAAGGAAACAGCCTTTCCGGATTCGCCGCGGCCGCATGTCGTCTGAACAAGCGGGATTCATTACGCTTTGACGTAGTTTGGGGTAAGGAAAAAAATACCATCGCCGAAGCGATGAAACATGGGCCCGTGGCGATTCGTTTTCATATCAACAAGGGCGCGAAGCTCTTCGCGTATGAAATCCGCGATGAGAAGAATTAGACCGGAGTTCCTGCGATGACTTGTCGAAACAACAGCGAGAACGGGAATCAGCGGCGTGGGCGAAACCACGGCGGATTCACCCTGATAGAGCTTTTAGTGGTGATCGCGATCATTTCCCTGCTGGTGAGTATCCTGCTGCCGTCCCTGACGATGGCGAAGGAACTCGCCCGTCGTGCGGTCTGCGCCAACAACCTGCACCAGTGGGGATTGATCGCTTCCATGTACACCAACGACAACGAGGATGTCTATCCCGCGTTCGGTCTGCAGGATGCGAGTAACCATTCGGTGGCCGGCACGGATTATTTGCCTCAGTATATTCCCACGGTGACGGGCGAAGCCCTGGAAACCTACTCCGATAAGGACAGCCTTCTCGCCCTGGCGGACTGCCCGAGTCTTGACGACAAATCCCAGGAACCGATCTGGCCGGATTATGAGGAAGATCATCCGCAACGAATTCGGATGCAATACGGATTCTTCGTGAATTTCAACTTTCCCTATTTTGATTTTCACGACGGGTTGGGGGGAGTTTCCCGCGTGGATGAATATCCGGGTTCCCCGAGCGACCGGGCGCTCGCGGCCGACTTCACGGCGTATTTCACCATAAGGGATGTGGGACAGGCGAATCACTGCATGACGGGGCAATGGGAGCGTTCCGACCCCTTACACAAACCACCCGCCGACGGTGTGAACGCCTGTTTCCTCGACGGACATACAGCCTGGAATGAGAGTGATGCGGATTCCTTCGATTGGGGACTTGGTATCTACGCCAATGGAGACCAGGCATATCACTGGTGGTAATCTCCGTCCCGTATCGCAATCTGAATTTTATAACGTCAATGAAGAAAGAGAGCCATGTATATCGTAGCCAGCGGATTTAGCGCACTGGACTGGACGGTACTCCTGGCGTACCTGGTGGGCATACTTATTCTGGGTTCGTGTTTCGCGCGTCGGCAGACGTCCACGAGGGAATACTTCAAAGCCGGCGGCCGCATGACCTGGTTTCCCATCATGCTCTCCCTGGTGGCCAGCATGTTCAGCGCCGTATCCTTTCTCGGTCATCCCGCGCGGATTTTTCGCACGGACGCGGCTGTTTCCATCGCGTACCTGTTTGTGAATCTATTGGCGTATCCATTAATCGCGCTGGTGCTGCTTCCCTTCTACCGCAAACTCGACGTCACGACGGCGTATGAATACCTGGAAAGCCGATATTCCGTCC
Source organism: Phycisphaerae bacterium (assembly GCA_016929245.1). Taxonomy (GTDB): domain Bacteria; phylum Planctomycetota; class Phycisphaerae; order SM23-33; family SM23-33; genus JAFGEJ01. The sequence continues at coordinate 41,785 of JAFGJE010000166.1, read as the reverse complement.
CCGTTCGTCTTTTAGGCAGCGCATTCTTTATCATACAGCGTTTTATATGGATGTCGCTGGTGGTACTGGCGCCGTCATTGGCGCTGAGCGTCGTGCTGGGAATTCGGGTGGAGTATTCCATTCTGATCATCGGACTGATGGCGACGATCTACACCGCCCTGGGCGGCATGAGCGCGGTGATCTGGACGGACGTGGTGCAGTTCTTCATCCTGACGGCGGGTGAAATCATGATTTTCGCCATCGTCGCGGCGAAACTCCCCGGCGGATACGGACAGATTTTCGAAACGGCCCTGCGGGACCACAAGTTTTTCGGCGACATGACGTTTGATATCGCCAAGCCGACGTTTTTCGTGATCCTCATCAACGGCTTGATTCTCGCGTTCGGCGACGGAGTGGATCAGTTGAACGTCCAGCGGCTGATGGCCGCCAAAAGCGACTCGCAGGCCCGCAAGTCCCTGCTGTATATGCTCGTGATGAACGTCCCGCGGGTCGCGATTATCATTATGATGGGAATTTCCCTGTACGCGTTTTACCAGTGCTTCCCCAATCTGTTGTCGGCGGAGGTCACGGAATCCAAGGACAAACTGTTGCCCTATTTCGTGGTCACGGAAATCCCGATCGTGCTGAAAGGACTGGTGATGGCGGCATTGTTCGCCGCGGCGATGTCCAGCTTCGACAGCGGATTAAACTGTATTGTCGCGGCGCTGACGGTGGACTGGTACGGACGCGTGATCCGCCAAAACAGCGACGACGCCCGGAAATTACGTTTCGCCCAGGTTCTGACCTACCTGCTGGGGATCGGGATCACGCTGGGTGCGATCGGCATCTACTGGGGCGGACTAAAGAGCATTATCGACATGTCGAACAAGTTCATCGGACTGTTCTTCGGGCCGATGGTGGGGGTGTTCTATCTCGGCGTGTTCACGAAGCGCGCCAAGACCTGGCCGACCATTATCGGCGCGCTGACGAGTCTGGTGACGCTTTTAGTCATTGACCTGCTGAACACCTACGTCGTGAAAGACGGCAAAATCCTGAGCATCTACTTTTACGGTTCGACGTCCTGCATCCTGACCGTCGTCATCGGATATTTCCTGAGCCTCTTGTCATGGTGGAGCCCCAATTCCCCCTCGTCCGGCGAATTTACAATCTATGGATATCTAAAATCGCTCAAAAAATCCCGTCCCTAGCATTATGTCATATCTAAAATTGTTATTTGTCATCCTGAGCGAAGCGCAGCCCCTTGGGGGCAAGCTATGTCGAAGGACCTCACGGGTAGCTACGCGTGAGGTCCTTCGACATAGCTTGCCCCCAAGGGGCTGCGCTTCGCTCAGGATGACAACCTGATATTTTTTGCTGAGACAGAATAGTTGTGTATAATCCCGCGACGAATATATTCGGCCGCGGGCAATGACGGATTCAGGTTTTTTTGAGTGAAAGGCGAGCGAATGAACCGACAGGAGATCACGTCGAATCCCACGTCACGCGAACTGGCGTTGCGGGCCGTCGCTCACGAAGCGCCGCCGCGCATCCCCGCGACGCTGTATATCGACGCCGATCTGAAATCCCGACTTTTGCGCGAGCGTGGTTTTGACGCGGACCGCGAATTCCGCAACGACACGGTTCGCGTACTGTGGGATATCGAATGTAACAAAGTGGATGACAAACATTTCACGGACCCCTTCGGCTGTATGTGGCAATTCGACGAGGGCGGGTACATGTTCATCAACCCGCCGATGACCGAGCCGAACGTCGCGGACGTTCCCCGCATCGATCTGTTTCCCGCTTCCGAAAAACAGCGCGTGCTCGACGCACGCGCCGCTCATCCGGACGCCTTTATCTTCTACCAGTTCACCATGACCTTCGGCGAGCGGCTGTGGGCGCTGCGGGGGATGGAAAACTATCTCATGGACCTGGCCTCCGAACCGACGTTCATCCACGGCGCGCTGGATGTGCTGCTGGAGATGCACCTCGATGCGCTGGACAAAATTCTCGCGATGCCCATCGACGGCGTGACGTTCGGCGACGATTTCGGCAGCCAGAAGGGCCTGATGATCAGTCCGAAATCGTTTCGGGAATTTTACAAACCGCGCCTGGCGAAACTGTACGGGCGCGTCCGCGACGCCGGACTCGTCGTCGGGGCGCATTCCTGCGGCGACAACACCGCGATCCTGGGCGATTACATCGACATCGGCTTGCAGATGTTCCACCCTCTTCAGCCGGAGTGCATGGACATCGCGGCCGTCAAACGCGAATTCGGCGAGCATCTGACGTTTCGCGGCGGAATCGGCACGCAGGGCGCCGCGGCGCACGGCTCGCCCGACGACGCCCGACGGGCGGTGATGCAGGCCGTGAAAATTTTGTCCGAAAACGGCGGATATCTGTTAGAATCCTGCAAACCCTTACCTTTGGAAACGCCCCTCGACACGGCGCTGGCGTTCATCCAGGCCTTGCGGGACGCGCGGGAATATCGTTTCGACGGATAAAATCATGGCCAAGAATACCAACGACGCGACAGACGCGAACCTGGAGCTCTTTCTGGACGATGAATTGTTGAGCTGGGAATACAATCTCACGCGGCAACTCTGTCAACCGACGAAGCACCCCGCCAATCCGATCCTTCAGCCGGCCCAGCCGTGGGAAAGTTCCTACATCACGCTGTACGGCAGCATCCTGCCGCGCGACGAAGGCGGGTTCGCCATGTGGTACATGGCCTTGGCGGGAGGGGATCGGAGCGACCAATGCATGTGCCTCGCCGAAAGCGAAGACGGCGTCGCCTGGACGCGGACGATTCGGCCCGACCTGCCGTACCGCGACTGCGCCGAAAGCAACGTCGTCCTCGGACCGGAACCGAACGTGCACGGCCCGTGCGTTCTGCGAAACGAACACGGAGACGATCCGAACGAACGATATCTCGCGTTTTACGACTCGTACACGAAATATCGTCCCGAAGCGCCCGAGCATCGTCATTTCCGATGTTGCTACACGGCTGTCAGCCCCGACGGGATTCACTGGACGCCGAAGGAAGGTCGGCTCGCGGTTCCCGGAAAGAGCGACACCGGAAACGGCGTCGTCTGGGATCCGCGGAATCGGCGGTACATCGCCTATCTTCGCGGCGGGCGGTCGCCGCACAAACCGTTTGATCGGCCTTTCGGCGAATCACAGCGCGTGCGATATACGCGGGCGGCGGTGTCGGAGGATTTCCTGCATTGGTCCGATCCCGTCGAATTGCTGCGGGCCGACGCGATCGACGGCGACCCGGATCACCAGATTCATCAGCTTTCCGTCACGCGGCGGGGGAATCAGTTCGTGGGATTGCTGTCGATCTTCCACATCACCGCGCTGGAGAAAATCAATTGGGCGCGGGACGGCGGCAGGGAAATCCTGATGGAACAGGGCACGTGCGACACGCAACTGGCGGTCAGTCGCGACGGCCTGCATTGGCGGCGCGTCGCGAATCGCCGGGTGTTCCTGCCCCTGGGAGCGCCCGGAACCTTTGACAGCCACTGGTTGACGACAGCCAGCCAACTTGTGACCACGGACGCCGAAACGCGAATCTATTACGCCGGCGCGGGCACGTCGCGCAGCGAGGGACATCAAACCAAACTCGCCCTGGCGACCTTACCGCGTGACCGTTTCCAGGCGCTTCAGCCGCGGCGACTCGCCCAGCCGGGCGTGGTGGAAACCAAACCCCTGCGCATCGACCCCGACGGGGAATTGTACGTCAACGCCGACGCCCAAAAGGGAAAACTCGTCGCGGAGTTGTGCGACTTCGAAGGCAATACCCTCGAGGGATTCGCCCTGGACGACTGCGACGCCGTCACGACGGACAGCCTCGACGCGCCCGTCCGTTGGCGAGGCAAACCCGTCGGCCGGGCCGTCCGCGACGTGAATCCCGGAAAGGATATCCGAATCCGCTTTTACCTCCACCAAACGTCCCTCTACGCCGCGAAGATCCCCTGTCCACCGGTGTGGGATATCTTGAAATAAGGGGAAAACGAATTCGATAATCGCGGTGGGAATGGATTCCCGTTGCGTATCCGCACGACATAAGAAACACCGCCAAACGGCAAGCCGGGTCGAGAATCGGCTTGCCGTTTGGCGGTGTTTCTTGATATAGGCGAGGACAAACCCCTGGACGGATATATACGCCTTTCAGGCGAAAGGAAGATGATGTGATCTCTTCATCTTCAAAAAAGAATCACCCCTTTTTCTCAAAGACGATCACTTCGATGGGTTCGGGATAGGCGGTGGTGTTTTCCATGAAGCGTTGTTTCATTTCCGCCTGTAAGCGGAGCGTTTCCAGCAGCAGGGCGTTGGTTTTCCTCTCTTTCGGGTCGGGCCAGTTGCAGTTCTTGCTGTCCCAGACGAAAATCGTTCCCGGCGGATCTACGCGCCACTGGTCGAGGGCGTCCTCGTTGGACCAGCGCAGCTGCGCTTGAGGCAGCAGGAAACGGATCAGCGGATGTTTGGTGAGCACCGGCCGCTGGGCGAGATTTTCGGCTTCGATAAAACGTGCGGCGTGAGCGAGAACCCGGTCCATGGGATCCAGCGGATATTCCAGCGTGATGGGACGAAAATAAAATCGCAGTTGCCCCAGCGTGAGGATCAACACCGCCGCCAACAGCGCGACGGACCATCGCCTCGGATGCGCCGTCCGGCGGAACAGCGGAATCGCCGCGACGAGAACCAGAAGCACTGTCATCCCCAGCAGGCTGTACCGGACGGTGGGAGTGAAATTGTCCCGCAGGTACGGAAACGTCAGCATGGGCAGCCAGATCAGCGCCGCCAGCAGAATCATGAAGGCCAGGAGTATCCCGCCTTTTCGATCCGCGAGAATCGCCCGCAGTCCCACGGCCCCCAGAACGGCGGTCATCCCGCCGACGGGAACCATGTACCTCGCCTCGCCGCCGTGGGCGAACAGGCCTCGATGGAAAAGCACGCTGTGCAAGGCGGCATACGCGACCGGCCAGACCGCGACCAACCACGCGCCGGCGGGTAAGGCGCATCCCGGAACCAGCGACTCCCGCCGCCACAGCGCCCGGGCCGGCAGGTAGACCCCCAGCAATCCCGCGGCGACGATTCCCGGCGTCGCCTGCTCGCTCCAGCGCGCGGTCATCCAGTACAGCGGACCGGTTCCGTATTCGGCCGAGTAAGGCCGGGAGAAAATCTGCAACGGATCGCCGTCGGGGGACAGGTCCACGGGAATCGTCGCCAGGACATATAGCACCGGCCCGGCGATCAGCAAAAGCGAACCGACCCAAACCCACCAGGTTTTGCAGGCCTTGCCGAAGTTGCCGCCGGCCTGCCGGTACGCGTCGATCAGCATCGCGACGAAGATCAGCGGTCCCAGCGCCAGCGTTTCGTCCCTCGCCAGGAACAGTGCCGAAAAGGCAACGCAACTCAATAAACGATTCCCCCGGACATACAGGAACATGCCCAGCAGCATATACAGCGCGCCGGTCGTCTCCGTCAGCGTCGTCATCGACAGCAGAAACGTCAGCGGCTGCAGCCACACCAATAGCGCCGCGAGCGCCGCCGGCAGGCCCGGGCCGATCAGTCGTCGCGCCGTCCGCCACGCCAGCAGCGACAATAGCGCCGTCTGCACCGCGCTGAAGACGCGACAGCCGGCGAACCCGAACCAATACGCCACCGGGGCCGTCGGAAGGGTGTATCCCACGCGCCCCCATCGATGCAGCAGACTCTTGAGGCTGGTGAATCCCTCGCGAGCGATGAAGTAATGCGTCGCGTCGTCGTTCATGTACAAGCCGTCGCTGAGCAACCCGAAGACCGCGGAGATGCACAACCCGCCCAGGACGAACACCCAGCCCAGCGAATCGAAGCGATCCACCTGACGATCATTCGCGGCGGATGGATCGGTATGGTCTGAAATTGTTTTCATGGGATGGGCAAGAAAATAAGCGAAACAGCCGGCGGATGCAATGCGCAGCCGTTCGCTTGTCATCTCCTAGGGAGCCCCAAGGGCCTGAGCGGAGAGTCCGAGCGAAGCGAGGACCGAAGTCGAAGGACCTCACGGGTAGCTATGCGTGAGGTCTTTCGACGAAGTTTACCCCTGAGGGGCTCGAAGACTCGCTCCGCTCAGGATGACAGCGCAATGGTTTGGGAGATTCCGGCTGCGCGAAGAGTCATGGATTATTCTTCCGTCGCCAGGGCGCGGACTTCCTCCAGCACCGCCGGGACGATTTCCGCGGGCGTGACGTTGCGGAGCCGCTGGCCGTGACAGTAGAGGACGGCTTTGTCTTTCCCGGCGCAGATCGCGACGTCCGCGTTGTCCGCCTCGCCGGGCCCGTTGACGACGCAGCCCATAATCGCCACCTGGATCGGGCGGCGGAGATGCTCGAATTCCTTCAGGGCTTCGGAGACCTTCTCGATGATCGGATTCAAATCCATTTGCAGGCGGCCGCACGTCGGGCAGGAGATCAGCTCCACCCCGTCGCGCCGGCGCAGCCGCAACGACGCGAGCAACTCCTTCGCGGCGTGGATTTCCCGCACCGGATCGCCGGAAAAACTCACGCGGATCGTCTCGCCGATCCCGTCGCTCAGCAGCGTGCCCAGGGCAGCGGCCGTTCGCATCGTTCCGGTTTTGGCGGTGCCGGCGTGCGTGACGCCCAGGTGCAGCGGGTAGTCCCAGCGTTTCGCGATGGCGCGGTTCACGGCGATGTTCGTCACGGCGTCGTGACTTTTCGCGGACAGCACGAGGTTCGCGAAGCCCGCCTTCTCGAAGACGCCGAGATATTCCGCGAGCTTCTCCAGCATCAACTCGTCCAGCGCGCCGGAAAGCTGCTCGGTGTGTCGCCGGCCGTCGCGACGGTCGACGATGGACCCTTCATTGACGCCCACGCGAATCGCCACCCCCGCTTCGCCCGCGGCGTCGATCACGCGGCGGACCTGGTCGGCGTCCGAAATGTTCCCGGGGTTCAGGCGGATTTTCGCCACACCGGCGGCGATGGCTTCGATGGCCCGCTGGAAGTGGAAGTGCACGTCCGCGATGATCGGAACGGGCGATTCCGCGACGATGTTCCGCAAGGCCTCGGTGTCCTGCTCCTTGGGGATCGCGACGCGGACGAGTTCCGCGCCGGCGGCGGCAAGGTCGCGTATCTGCGCCAAGGTCGCCTCGGCGTCGGCGGTTTGGGTGTTCGTCATACTCTGGAGGACGACGGGATTGGGCGTCCCCGCCTCCGACACGCCCCCGATGGTCACGGAACCCACCCGCACGGGTCGGGTGATACGTCTGGTTATCTCCGGCAGCTTCATTCGTTCTTCAATAAACACCGACGGGCCGTCGACGCCGACGACCCATTGACATCCTATCCGAAAATCGGATAATGCAAAAGGATTTCGGAGAAAAAATATTCCGGTTTTCCCGGAATCGATTTCCCGAACGACGCGCCCGTAGCTCAGTGGATAGAGCGCCTGCCTCCGGAGCAGGAAGTCAGAGGTTCGAATCCTCTCGGGCGTAGTCCGCCGAAGAGGGGGGATGAAAATCGGTAAAGGAAAATTTCGGAAGAAGAAATAGTTGTATGTTCCCCGATTAACGACGATTAACGATTCATCAGTCCCCCGATAAATTCCATATTTTATTTCCTGCTATCTTTCTGACGTCGAATTCTTTTTTGGATTTCATCTTGACATATCCGGATTCGGGAGGACAATAGCGGAGCTTTTTCTGGTTTTCTTTCTCTTCCGCTGGAAACAGAGGAAAGGGAGAAAAGGGTTTATACAAAGTCCCGGGCGTGCTTATCCCGGGGTTCTCCGATGGTAAAGGCTTAAGGAACAGTTGAATTGCCGTGGATCGCTCGTTTTCCTTTTCCTGGGTAAGCTTTGGGATTTCGCGCGAAACCAGCCGCGGCAGGAGGAAAACAATGAAGACCGTTATGCTCGTAAAGTCGCTTCTTGTCATGGTTGTTTTGTCGGGTTGTCTGCTTTCCCCCGTGTTGGCCGAGGAGATTACCTGGACCAACGCGACGACGGATGAGCAGTACGGGAATCCCTACAACTGGAGCACCGGCATGAAACCGGAATCCGGCGATGACGTTCGCTGGCTGTATGCCGGCGGGAACGTCAACTTCAGCAATGATGAAAATGCCGGTCCGGTTTATGTCGCCAATACGGTAACGTGGTCGTTAAACGGATATACGTATCAAACGAACGGTCAATATATCGGCGCGTACGATATACCGGGTAACTTGACGACGGTGGGCGGTTCGGTTCTTTCCGGCCCTGTGTATATCGGCCATAGCGGCTTGCCGGACGGTCCGACGGGGACGGGACAGTTGACCCTGGATGACACCTCATGGAATGCCTATCTCGTGGGCGTCGGTATGCAGGATACGGGAGTTTTGCATCTGACGAACGGCAGTTCGATATCCAGCGCCCTTGGATCGATTGGCGGGTGGAGCGGAACGACGGGAACGGCGATTCTTGACGGCGAATCGTGTTGGACGGTTCACGACCAATATCTTCGTGTCGGTGTTTCCGGTTCCGGGAACCTCCAGGTATCGGATGGTTCGCTGGTTCATGCCTACAATGAGGTTCTTTTGGCGCAATACGAAGGTTCCTCCGCCGATGTTTCCGTCACCGGCGTGGGATCGTGGTTGGTGTCCTCCGGAATCACCGTCGGTATGGAAGGTCAGGCTGTCTTGAACGTTCAGCAAGGCGGGAACGTCGACGCCGGATACGTTTCCGTGGGGTTATTCGCCGGCGGCAAAGGCGCGGTGAATGTCAGCGGCGCCGGGTCGCAGGTGTATACGGGACAGCAATTGGTTGTCGGAGGGGAAGGAGGACGCGGGGATGTTTCCATCACCGACGGTGGCGTCATCACGTCCGGGCAGCGGATTGAAATGGCTCAAGGGAACGGAAGCGCGGCGAATGTGTCCGTTCAGGGCGCGGGGTCCAAACTCGTTTCTTTGAATGAAGGAATCCAGGTGGGAACCAATAATGGGGATGCCGTCGGGAGTGCGGTTCTCGATATCTCCGACGGTGGATTGGTCTATGCCCAAGAGGGAAGAGTCGTTATTGGTGACGAGGATTGGTGGTATGAGGGATTTCAGCCTGACAACACGGCACGAGTAACGATAGACGGTTACGGCAGTCGTCTGGCTTCAAAAGGGAATGGCTCCGAGGGAATCCTCATTACCGGAAACGGACCGACCACGGTTCAGATCACCAACGGTGGAAAACTCTCAGCCGGGTTGGAAATGGAACCCGATATGCAATGGACGGAAAGTAATCTTCACATTGGCGGGTTGCAGACGCGGGTGACGGTGGAAGGACAGGATTCGAAAATACAAGCCGGCGGTGAAATTTCTGTCGGCGGAGAAGATGTGACGCTTTCCGTACTGGATGGAGGGACGGTTTCCTCCGGGCATAGCGAATATGGTTACCCGGCCGGAATTTATTTCGGACAGCAAGACACCAGCGCGACGGTAATCGTGGACGGGGAAGGTTCCCGAATTCACTCTCCGGGAGAAATGATCCTCGGTCAAGATGGCGATGTGGATATGGTCATCGGCGGCGGCGCGGAAGTGTCCGCTAGTTTCATTTCCATCGCGGAAAGAAATAATTATGAAGACAGTCGTGCGAATGTGTCCATTGATGGAGGACGACTCCATAGCAATTCGGGAATTGTAACGGGGGAGGGTTCGACGACGATTACGATCACCAACGGAGGGGAAATGTCCTCCGTCCACGAATGGGGAGACGATAGTGGTATCTTCTTACAAGGGGGATATCAGGAGAATCAATCCTATGTCCGTATCGAAGGGGCTGGATCAAGAATGGTCTCCCAGGAAATCTATGTCGGAGGGAATAACTACAATTCCATGGGGCCGATCACCTTGGAACTGCGGAACGGCGGGCGTATGGAAGCGTATGAGAATATTCGCATCTGGGACCAGGCCGTCGTTTCCATGGACGACAGTTCGCTGGTGGCTCATCAACTGGAGAATCATGGATCGATTCGCGGAAACGGCATGATCCATGCTGATTTTGTCAACAATACCGACGGAACGGTTCTGGTCACCGCGCAGGATTTCCTTGAGATTGCTCATCGAGAATGGGAACACCACAACTACGGGCAAATCAATATGATCGGCGGAACGATTCAGTGGACCGGCTTGTTGAATAACGAACAGGGAGGCGTCATCAGCGGTCGGGGTGGGTTGATCTTCAATGACGGCATGATCAACCACGGCCAAATGAACTTCGGCGGCGACACGGACATTTACGGCCCGGTGGTCATCGGTGAAGAAGGTGAATTGGGAACCGACGGTGAGGTGGTGGTGTCCGGCGGGGCGTCGGTGGCGTTTTACGGCGACGTCGTCCACAACGGCGTGAAGTTTAGAGTCAACACGAACGCGAACGTAGTCTTTTTCGGTCTCTTGTCCGGCGCCGGCGGATTCGAAGGTGGCGGCGGTGTGTTTATCGAAGGCGGATTCAATCCCGGTAATAGTCCCGAATACCTCCAATATGGTGCGAATTTTTCCCTGCAAGACGGAAGCACCTGTACGATGGAACTGGGCGGTTATATCGCCAACGGCCCCGGTGATACCGAATATGACGTTATCGAGATGATCGACGGATGTTCATTGTCCCTGGACGGCGACCTTTCGATTGAGTTATGGAACGGGTTTGCACCCGTCCTGGGTTCCACATTCGATATCTTCCGATATGATTTCGGTGATTGCACGGGGCAGTTCGACGGCATAAATCAACCTACATTGCCGGAAGGATATTACTTTGACATCACCTACGGTGACACGGCTGTGACTCTCACGCTTATGCCCGAACCGGCGAGTCTGTCGTTGCTGGGCATGGGTGCCCTGGTGCTGTTGCGGAAGCGAAGGAAATAAAACCGTCTGAATCCAGTGGGATTCAAATGAAATCAAACGGCCCCCGGAGACAAGCGTTTCCGGGGTCGTTTTTTCATTTGGAGAGATCGGGTCGGAGTGTGCGGAATTGACTCCGCCTGCCGGTTCGCGGACAATGTTTCTTCTATGGAACTCTGGATGGACATGCAGGCGGAGTTGGATCGACGGCAGGCGGAGGGATTGCTTCGCGCGCCCGCGGTTCTGGACTCGCCCGTCGGCCCGCGCGTGCGGGTCGAGGGGCGGGAGGTGCTTTGCTTCTGCTCGAACGATTATCTGAATCTGGCGAACGATCCCGCCGTCCGGGCGGCGGCGAAGGACGCGATTGACGCCTGGGGCGTCGGCAGCGGGGCGAGCCGATTGGTGTCCGGAACGCAACGGCCTCACGTGGAACTCGAGGCGCAACTGGCGAGTTTCAAGGGAACCGAATCCGTCGTCGTGACCTCCACCGGGTGGATGGCCAACCACGTCGCCGTCCGCACGCTGGCCGGCGCGGGCGACCTGATCCTCTGCGACAAGCTCAACCACGCCAGCATCCTGGACGCCGCCGCCGGCGCGTCGCCCGGTAAGGACGCCCCGACGATGCGCACCTATCCGCACCGCGATACAGCCCGGCTGGCGACGCTGCTGAAAAAACATCGGCCCGAACACCGCCGCTGCCTGATCGTCACCGACTCGCTGTTCAGCATGGACGGCGACCTGGCGCCGCTGGCGGAACTGGTGGAACTCAAAACTCGCCACGACGCTCAACTGCTCATCGACGAAGCCCACGCCACAGGCGTTCTGGGCGAAAACGGCAGGGGGGCTGCGGAGTTATTGGGCGTGGAGGATCAGATCGACGCGACGGTCGGCACGCTGTCCAAGGCGCTGGGGGGCGTCGGCGGATTCGTCGCCGGGCGGAGCGTGTTGATCGAGATGATCCGAAACACAGCCCGGGCCTATATTTACACGACGGCCCCGCCGCCGGCGATGTGCGCAGCCGTCGGAAAGGCGCTGCGGATTATCCAAACCCAGCCGGGGCGTCGCGAAACGCTGCCGGCGCTGGCGAAACGTCTGCGCGAGGGTTTACAGGCGATGGGTCTGGACACCCGTGACTCGGCCAGCCAGATTATCCCGGCCGTCCTGGGCGACGCGAATCGGGCGGTGGAAGTCTCCCGAAGGCTGCTCGACGCGGGGTATCTGATCCCCGCGATCCGTCCCCCGACGGTGTCGCCGGGCACAAGTCGATTGCGCATAAGCCTTTGCGCGGGACATACGCGGGAGGACGTCGATAACCTGCTGAAGGATCTCCGGGTGTGTCTGGATTGAAAATTGACCACAGAGGCACGGAGAGCACAGAGAAAAGAACAAGATAGTCATCAGAAGTTAGTTGCTTGGAGCGAAGTATTCGATATTTACCTCCTAACTCCTGACCTATACATTCTTCCTCTGTTCCCTCTGTGCCTCTGTGGTCAAAAAAACGCTCTTTCATCCGATTTTTCCTGTCTTTGTTGCTTGAGTCGGTGGTCAAAAGGAACGATATGAATAACAGACGACAGGCCCGGGGTGAAATTATAGATCGAGGTGTTGCATGAAACTGGAACTGCCCGATGAGGTGATTCATCGAGCCGAAGTGACGGTGCGGGAACTTCGGCTGTTGCTGGCGGTCCAGCTGTACACGGACCACCGGATCGACTACCACGACGCCTGCCGGCTGGCGGAAGTCCTTCCGGCGATCCTCGATCAGGAACTGACCCGCCGGGGGATCAGCATTCTGCGCTATCCCCCGATTCCCCAGCAGTTCCGCAAGGCGGGGTAAACCAACGGAATCTACTTTTTTTCACCGGTTGACACCATCTTCGTATCAAGCGACAATCGCACGTTATGGCGGTGATTGGTGAACCTTCTTCCGTGAAACTCATCTGCGGGATGATCTGCGCCGACGCGGGCCTGATGGATCGCGCCCGGCGGCGCCTGGTGGAATGGTACGGGCCGGCGGATATCGTCAGCGAAACATACCCCTTCGACTTCACGCACTACTACGACGACCCAATGGGCTGCCCGCTGTTTCGCGGGTTCCTCGCCTTCGAGCGTCTGATCGACCCCGGGCGCCTGGCGGAGATTAAAATCGCCACGAACGAACTGGAAGACCGCTTCGCCGAGGACGTCCGGCTGGGGAAGGAAACCTGGGCCGGACCTGCGCCGCCACCGAGCAGGCCCGTCAATCTCGACCCGGGATACGTGGCGCTATCGAAGCTGATTCTCGCGAGCATGAAGGATTTTTCTCATCGCATTTATCTGCAAGGCGGGGTGTACGCGGAAGTGACGCTGCAATATCGCGACGGCTGGCGGGCGCTGCCCTGGACGTTCCCGGATTACGCGTCAGGCCGCTACGACGAATTCTTCACCCAAACCCGCGAAACGCTGCACCGGCAGGTGCGGGAGGAGGCGAAATGATTCTCTGGGCGATTCTCCTTGCCGTCCTTGGTTCGTTCGTGTTTTCTTACCTCGCCACGAGCGTCTCGAAACGCCTGGCGGTGCGCATCGGCTGGCTGGACCAGCCGGGGCAGCACAAAGCCCACGCCCAGCCCACGCCGCTGCTGGGCGGGTCGGCGATCTTCATGACGATTCTCCTGCTGGGACTGCTCCCGCCGGTGCTGGGGCGCATCTGGGCCGCCTGGGGGACGCCCGATTGGTTGACGCGATGGGCGCCGAGCCTGGCGATGCACATCCCCGGCGCGTCGGCAACGGCGCCGCGGGCGCTGGGCATCCTCGCCTGCGCGACGCTGCTGCATATCGTCGGCCTGGTCGACGACCGCCGGCATCTCGGCCCGTGGAGCAAGCTCCTGGCGCAGATCATCGCAGCCGTCGGGGTGGTGGTGCTGTGCGACGTGCGCGTGCTGCGCTTCGCCGGAGCAGGGGTGAGCATCACCGCGACGGTGTTCTGGCTGGTGCTGATTACCAACAGTTTCAACTTTCTCGACAACATGGACGGACTGGCAGCGGGGGTGGCGGCGATCTGCACAGCCGCCCTGCTCGCGGTGGCGCTGAGCATGGGACAATGGTTCATCGCCGGGTGGTCGTGCGTGCTATTGGGGGCGCTGCTGGGATTCCTGCGTCACAATTTCCCGCCGGCCAGTATCTTCATGGGCGACGCCGGTTCGCTGCCGCTGGGATTCCTGCTGGGCGTGCTGACTTGCCTCACGACGTACGTTCGCCCCGGCGGGGCGGGGGTGCTGTACGGCGTGTTCATGCCGATCCTGCTGACGGCGATCCCGCTGTACGACACGTTCAGCGTGATCTGGATTCGCCTGCGGGAGCGGCGGCATCCGATGATCGGCGACCGGAAGCATTTTTCGCATCGCCTGACGGCCCGCGGCATGACGACGCGAACGGCGGTCCTGACGATCTATTTATGCACCGCCTGCACCGTCATCGCCGCGTCCCTGCTGTGCTACGTGCCAAGCCCGATCCCGGCGGCCATGCTCGCGGGGCAAACGCTGCTGATCCTGCTGGTGATCGCGATGCTGGAAGGGACGGAGAAGAATGGTAGTCAGTAGTCAGCCCTGCTCTGCGAAGCCGCTACGCAGGGCGAAGCAGAGTAGTCCGTAGTCAGGAAAAGACAAACGAGCCGGGAGCGTAAGCGACCGGTTTTCCTCCTGAAAAGAAAAACTTGAAATGATTGCGAATGACATTTTCTGGCAGGCGCATCGGGGTGGGGGGGCGTTTGAGGCGCCGGACAATACGATGGCGGCGTTGGAGTACGGCTGGGCGCTGGGCGGCGTGCCGGAGGTGGACATACGCCTGACGGCCGACGACGAACTGATCTGCCTGCACGACAACACGCTGGCGCGGACGACCGACGCGCCGGATTCGATCGCCCACGCGCCGGTGCGCCGGCTGACGCTCGCGGAGATCACGCGACACGACGCCGGGACGAAATTCGATCCGCAATTCGCCGGCCAGCATGTGCCCTCCCTGCGGGAGGTGTTCGAGAAAATGCGGGGCGATTCTGCGCTGGAATTGTTCGTCGATATCAAGAACTACGACGAAGACAACTTCCCCCGCATGTTGAAGGTGTTCGCCGCGCTGACAGCCGAGTTCAACCTGGCCGGGCGACTGATCGTCGCCAGTAGGGATTACGACCTGAACGTGCAAATCGGCAAGGCGGTCGAAGGCCTGCGGGTGATGCAATGGATCGGCGCGTCGGGCGCGACGGATCACCGGGCCGTCAAACTCGCGAAGTTCGAGGAACTCGCCGAGAAAAACTTCGCGGGACTGGCGGGAGTGCAGGTGCACCTGGAATTTCACGAAGAGACGGAAGACGGCTGGCATTACGACCTGAGTAAAACGGACCTGCAACAACTCCTGAAAACCTGCACAACGGCGGGGATCTTTTTCCAGGTCTTCCCCTTCCACTTCAACGAAGCATCCCTGCGAGGCCTGCTGCAGGCGGGAATCAAAAGCTACGCGACGGACGAACCCAAAAGATTCAAACAAATCCTCGAAGCGGAATTACCGGGATAACAAATAACAAAAAGAATTGTCGCCACAAAGTTCACAAAGGCCACAAAGGGAATGAAGAAAGCAATATTGCGCGGCGGAGCACCTGCTCCGCCGCGTCTTGTGATGTATTGGCATGCCCTACGATTTTCCGCCGGCTTCTTCGATTGCCTTGACGAATGCTTCGGGATCTTTGGGGGAGAGAACGAGCGTGCGGCCTTGCGTTAACGGAAGGATCACGAGGCTGTCCTTGCGGGTGATGAACAAACGAGACTTGCCCAGCGCGGGGACGGAAAATAAACCGTAAAATCCGGCGAATCCCCCGCAGCCCATGGTACGCGTGCTGCCGCGAAGGTCCATGGCGTCGCCCCGGCGGACGGATGCGATTTTGTTCAGCGGGACGCGATAGTTCCGGGCAAGTCGGGAAACGACGAGTTCTTCCCTTTCGATCCTGTACGACAACGGAGCGAAGGCGAACATCGTCAATAAAATCACGGGGGGAATCAAACCCGCCAGGATAAAGACCGTCCGGAACCACGGCTCCATTCCCTGTATCGACGCGATGAAGAACATGAGAACCGATTCCGCGCAAAGCGCGACCGACACCGCGACGGTGACGATGACGACGGTTTTACTCCATCGGGCGACGGGGAACTGCGTGTAGTTCAGCATGTTCCGATTCCTTTCCCGCGGGTGTGATCGGAATCACATCTTCAAAAAATTCCGCAGCAGGTCGAAGCCGATTTCTGTCAGGAAACTTTCCGGATGGAACTGCACACCTTCGGTGGGGGCGGTATTGGAGCGGATGCCCATCAGTTCGTTCTGGTCGACGCTCCAGGCCGTCTCGTGGAATTCGTCGGAGAGATTCGCCGGATCGACGATCAGGCTGTGATAGCGCGTCGCGACGAAAGGATTCGGCAGACCCGCCAGCAAACCCTTGCCGTCGTGCCCGATTTCGCTGGTCTTTCCGTGCATCAGGCGCGGGGCGCGTTTGATTTCCGCGCCGAACACCTGCCCGATGCACTGATGGCCGAGGCAGACGCCCATGATCGGAATCTTCCCGTGGAAGTGGCGGACGAAGTCGCAGCTAAGCCCGGCTTCGTTGGGCGTGCAGGGGCCGGGCGAGATGATCAGGTGCGTGGGCTTGTCGTCGGATTCGACGGCGGCGGGCTGTTTCGCGTCGTTGCGGTAGACGCGAATTTCATTGTCGCCGCCGAGTTCGCCGATGCGCTGCACGAGGTTGTAGGTGAAACTGTCGTAGTTGTCGAGTATCACGATCATGGCTGGGTCCTTTCGGATTTGCCGGTAAAACGTCTTGGCGCGGCGGGAAAGGATTCCCGCCGCGCGGAGGTAGTAAACTATTTCACGGGTGCGATCAGTTCTTCCACGAATTCGCCGACGGTTTGGGCGATGTCTTCGTTGCTCTTGCCGGCTTTCATACCGTCGGTGACGCGGTGGATAATCGCGGAACCGACGATCGCGCCGTCGGCGGCCTCGCAGACGTGCTGGACGGTCCGGGCGTTGCTGATGCCGAAGCCGACGCAGATCGGCGTTTCCGTGTGCGTGCGAAGTTCCGCGACGGAGCGGATCGTCTCTTCGGGTAGCTTGTCGCGCTCGCCGGTGATCCCCGCGATGGAGATGTAGTACACGAATCCGCGCGACGCTTTGGCGATTTCGACCTTCCGCTGACTGGGCGTGGTCGGGGCGATGAGCATCACGTTGCACAGACCGGCGGCTTCGACGTGCGGCGCGAGGGCGGCTTCGCTGCCTAAGGGCAGGTCGGGCACGATCAGGCCGTCGAATCCCGCGTCGAAGGCCGTTTTGCAGAAGGCGGCGAATCCGCGGCGGAAGACGATCGAGTAACTTACCATCGCGCAAAGGCCCAGCGCGCCGCCGTCGGCGCGATACTTCCGCACCGTGTCGAAAATCCCGTCCACCGTCACGCCCGCGTCGAGCGCTTCGGTGTAGCTGGCCTGGATGGTGGGCCCGTCGGCGATCGGATCGCTGAACGGGAATCCCAGTTCGCAGATTTTGGCCCCGCGCCGCTGAATCTCCCGCAGCAGCAGCCCGGTCGTCTCCAGGTTCGGATACCCCGCCGTCAGGAACGGCATGAGAGTCTTTTTATCCGCGGAGCGGAGTTCTTGGAATATATTCACTAAACGATTCGATTCCATAGCTACCTCGTATAAGAACATCCGACACTGAGTTGCTGAGATACTGAGAAGAGAGTTTTTTTTGAAGAACTCCGTTCAGATTTTTACTCGTTTGACTCCATGTGCCAGGATTGTTTGATTGAAGTTTATTAATAATCCGATTGCCTTTTGGGCGGCTTTCAATGTACTCCTCAATTGTGCCGTATGAACACTCGCCAGGGCCTGTACGGATTTCAACTCAACGACGACGGCATCATCCACCAGCAGGTCCATTCGATGTTGCCCGACCCACTCGCCTCGGAACAGAACATTCAAGGTAACCTGCGATTGAACATTATGTCCTTGTTGTTGCAACGCGATAATCAACGCTTTTTCATAAATCGATTCCAGAAATCCAGGTCCAAGTTCCTTATGTACTTCAATCGCAGCGGCAATAATCGATTGCGTAAGCTGACTATGAGGATAATTCTCTCCGGAAAAAGTCTTATCACAAATCGAATTGTCCGTTTCTATTTTCAATACTTCTTCTCAGTATCTCAGGAACTCAGTGTCGGATGTTCTTATTGCCTTCTTGAAAGTATCTCCTGGATCTCGTTGCAATCCTTATCCCCCCGGCCGGAGAGGTTGATCAGGATGATGGCGTCTTTGTTCAGCTTGGCCGCCAGCTTCATGCCCTCCGAGACGGCGTGGGCGCTTTCGAGCGCCGGGATGATGCCTTCCGTGCGGCTTAATGTCATCAGCGCGTCGATGGCGTCGTCGTCGGTGCAGAAGGTGTATTGCACGCGGCCTGACTCTTTCCACTGGGAATGTTCCGGGCCGACACCGGGATAGTCCAGGCCGGCTGACACGCTGTGGACGGGCGCGGTCTGACCGTCGTCGTCCTGCAGGACGTAGCTTTTCGCCCCGTGCAGCACGCCGTGCTTGCCGACGCAGAGCGTCGCGGCGTGGTCGCCGAGGTTGAGGCTTCGCCCGCCGGCTTCCACACCGAGCATCCTCACCTGTTCGTCGTCGATCATGGGCGCGAAGATCCCCGCCGCGTTGGATCCCCCGCCGACGCACGCGACGATCACGTCGGGCAGCCGGCCTTCCGCCTGGAGCATCTGCTCGCGGGCTTCGATGCCGATGCAGGTCTGGAACTCGCGCACCATCACCGGGAACGGGTGAGGCCCGCAGACGCTGCCGAGAATGTAGTGCGTGTGCTCGCAGGAGCCCATCCAGTCGCGCATGGCTTCGTTGGTGGCGTCCTTGAGGGTCTTTTGGCCGCTCTCGACGGGCACGACGTTCGTGCCCATGAGCTTCATGCGGAAGACGTTCAGCGCCTGCCGGCGGATATCTTCCGTGCCCATGTACACTTCGCATTCCAGCCCGAAGACGGCGGCCGCCGTGGCGGTCGCCACGCCGTGCTGCCCGGCGCCGGTTTCCGCGATCACGCGCGTCTTGCCCATGCGCTTCGCGAGCAGCGCCTGGCCGAGTGTGTTGTTGATCTTGTGCGCGCCGGTGTGGTTCATGTCCTCGCGCTTGAGGTAAATCTTCGCGCCGCCGACCTGTTCGGTGAGGCGTTTGGCGAGGTACATTTCGCTGGGCCTGCCGGCGATCTCGCGCAGGCAGCGGTCGAACTCCGCGTGGAAAGCGTCGTCGGCCCAGGCGGTCTCGAACTCGCGCGTGAGTTGTTCCAGGGCGAACATCAGCGTTTCGGGCACGTACTGCCCGCCGAACGCCCCGAAAAAAGCGCCGTCCGGTGCATGTTTCATGTGTTCCGTCATCGTGGCTTCTCCCGACATTCACAGCCGCGTCGCGCGGCGAAACCCGGATCATACCGCAACGGCGGTTCCAGGAATAGAGGAAAGATCATCCCAAAACGACGAAATCAGGAAATTCGATACGAACTCGGCGTTTTTCCGGTGATGCGTTTGACGCAGTTGGCGAGGTACTGGCTGGAGTTGAACCCGAAATCCAGCGCGATCTGCACCAGGGGGGTGTCGTTTCGGCGGATGGCGTCCACGGCGCCCCGCACGCGAAGACGCAGGTAATACTGCGCGGGACTTTCGCCCACCTCCCGGCGGAAACGGGCCTTGAAGTGCGACAGGCTCCACCTCACGCTTTCGGCAATCCGCTCCAGCAGCAGCGGAGCGGCGAGATTGCGTTCCATGATCGTTATCGACTCAAGCACCTTCGGGGAGAGACGCATTGTCTGGACGGTCTGTTCCCCGTAGCGCACCACGTCGGCAAGGAGCGTCACGAGCGTCGCGCGGGCTTCCAGAACGGCCAGTGGATTTTCCCGGTTTTGGATACAGGAATCCATTCGCTCGAATTTCCAGAACAGGTCTTCTCCCCCCCGAAAGTGTCGTTGCGGTAGCGCGTGAAGACGACGGCACAGCGTGTGAGCTTCCTTCGCGGGCAGGCGCAGGAATCCCGCGGGGGGACGCCGCGGTACGTGAACCGTCAGGAAACAGAGACGACAAGGTTCAGAGATATCGTCCACACCGCCGTGAATTTCCCCCGGCCAGGTCAGGTACACGTCGCCTCCCTGAAGGGGCACGACGTCGTTTCCCGCCCACCATGTAATTCGGCCTCGCTGAAGATAGCAGATTTCCATTTGCCCCGGGTGCAGGTGGGTTTTAAGGGAACCGGCGGTGGTTAGACGCTGAATCCCGAGCAGGGTCAGTTCCGGCAGCGACTTGCAGGGACGCCCGTGCGGCCGAATTTCCGCTTTTGCGTTGATGGAACGACGAGATGAGGCAACGGAAGACATGTATGAAATCGTATGCTAACCGAATTTGAAAGACAAGATAATTAAAGATTATTTAAATGTATAGAGGAAAAGATTGTTCGAATTAATACGATTTCCGGAGAATCAGCATGTCGCAGTCCCATGCGAAAGACCGTCAAATTGTCCGCGACCTTGCCCGTCGCGTAGCGGAAATCGCTTCCGATCCCGTTCAGGCGGAACGGGCGGAGGCGATTCGATCCCTTAACCGCCTGAACCCCACCAGGCCTGTGGTGCTGGTGTTTCCCGAGGGGGCGTGGCGGGAATGTATGCCTGACGGCGCGTTGCTATGTACAGACGAGCGCTATCGCGAAGTGGAAAAAAACCTGCGAATGCGAATCTGGAGCCACGAGAACATCGACGACGATTGGCCCGTCGCGGCGGAATATTGTCACAACTGGGTCGTCCGGCGAAGCAATTACGGCATGGAGGAGGTGTACGAGCGCACCGAAGAGCATGGTTCGCACATCTGGCGGGCGCCGTTGAAGGAATTTTCCGATCTGGACAAACTACACTTTCGGACCCTCGAGGTGGATCGCGAGGCGACGAGACGTCATCGGGAATTTCTCGAAGAGACGATGGGCGATATCCTCGAGGTTCGCCGGCGAGGATCGTTTTTCTGGTCGTGCGGGTTGACGTGGGATTGCATTCGCCTTCGAGGCCTGGAGCAGATGATGATGGACATGTACGACCATCCTCGCCAACTCCATCGCCTGATGGCCTTTCTGCGCGACGACAAGCTCCATGAAATCCAGCGGTGTGAAGATGAGGATATTCTTTCCCCCAACTGGCGGGTGGACTATGCCGGTTCGGGGGGATGCGGCCTGACGGACGAACTGCCCGCGGCGGATTTCGACGGACAGGTGCGAACGAAGGATATGTGGGTTCTGGGGGAATCGCAGGAAACCGTCGGTGTAGGCCCGGCGCAGTTCGAGGAATTCGTGCTGCAATATCAACTTCCGATTCTCCGCAAGTTCGGCTTGGTCTGTTACGGCTGTTGCGAACCGCTCGATAAACGATTTGATTTACTGATACAAAATTTACCCAATCTGAGACGATTGTCTATTTCGCCGTGGTGCAACCAGGAGTCGGCAGCCGAGAAACTCGGACGGCGGTATATCTTTTCCCGCAAGCCGAACCCGACCCTTACCTGCGCGCCGACGGTGAACTGGGACGAAGTCGAACAGGATCTGCGACATACCTATGACGTCGCCCGTTCGTGCTGTCTGGAGATTGTGCTGAAAGACACGCACACATTTCACAACGATACCACTCGGCCGGGCCAATGGGTGAAGCTGGCGCGGAAGGTGTTGGGGATGTAGACGTCAATTGATCCAAACCGCTTTTAGAGGAAAGGTTTTCCTTGACCGGAAGGGGATTCTGGCGGAAAATGCCCGGCTCCATGGATGGAGTCGCGGTAACCCCCTGCGCGCCGACGGATTCGACGCCGGGGTGACATGGAACAGCGTCAAAGAACGATCAACCAGACGCGCGCGGTTGGTTTCGCGCCGTCGCAGACTATGGTATTTCGGATATGACCGGTAAGTATCTCCCGTTGAAATTTGGGTTTGTGGTGTTGCTGGTGGTGTTGTGCCTGCTGAGTCTGTGGGATAAAGGCTTAAAGAAAGGCCCGGATATCGCCGGCGGACACAGCATGATCTTCGAGGTTCTCAACGAGGAAGGACGCGGTGACCTGATCGAACGCGTCATCGCCGTCCTCAAGAAACGCGTCGACCCGACGGGCTTATCGAGCCTGGAGTGGAGGCCTTTGAAGAACAACCGCTTCGAGGTCCGCATGCCCGCCGCGGGCGAGAAGTCCACCGCCCTGCGCAACGAGTACCTGCAGGCCCGCGACGCGCTGTTGTCCCACAACATCGAACGCGGCGAAATCCGCGCGATCCTGATGCTCCCGAAGGACCGGCAGGCGGCGAAAATCGCCGAACTGACCGGAAAGGACGCCCGACGGACCGAACGCCTTGCGGCGCTGCTGGTGTCGATGCGGGCGCTGAACCAGGCCGAGGCGGACCTCAAAACCATCGACCAGACCATCGCCGCCGCGAAGAACCCCACCGCCAAGCAACTGGCGGAGTTCCAGAAGCGGCGCAACGAGATTCTCGCCCGACGGGACGAATCCGCCTCCGCGTATCGCGAACGCCTGGAGGCGCTGCGCGAGGTGAACATCAACCCCCGCGAGCTGCAGGGAATCCTGAAACTCTACGACGACGTCCGCGAACAGACGGGCTCCGACGCCCGGCGCGTCGCGAAGGAGCTGTATCGCTCGCGCCTGGAGCAGTTCGAGGGAAACCATCCCGCCTGGAGCGACCGGATCGCCGAGGTCGCCAAACGCTACGAAACCTGGGCGGACGTGCGACAAAGCCTGGAGGATCCCGCGGACCTGATCCGCATGATCCGCAAAGCCGGCGTGCTGGAATTCCGCATCGCGCCGAACAAACCGGAGAACAACGGCCCGCTGAGCGAGGCGCAGATTCAGAAATTTATCCGAAACCTCGAAGAGGAAGGCCCCGAAGCCATGCGCAACGCCGGCGCCGAGTACGCCTGGTACCCCATTCACGGGGAAGCGGAAGGCTATCACAGCCTGATCAAGAGCGACTTCGCCGGGCAATCCTACCTGCTGCTGTCGAACAAGCCCGGCGAATGCCTCGTTCGTCCCGTCGGCGATCAGGAACGCTGGAAACTCGCCGGCGCCACCATCGGTTCGGACCGCTGGGGCGCCCCGGCGGTCGATTTTGAATTTGACGAAATCGGCGCGAAGCTCTTCTCGCAACTGACGGCCGGGAACATCGAAAAACAGATGGCGATCCTCCTGGACGACGAAGTGTATTCCGCGCCGACGATCCAGAGCGCCATTTCCGATCGCGGGCAGATCATGGGCAAGTTCACTTTCGAGGAAGTCGACGAACTGACCCGCACCTTAGAAGCCGGCTCGCTGCCCGGGCGCGTCAATCCCGATCCGATCTCCCAGAACACCTTCTCGCCCGCGCTGGGGCAGGTGGCGATCCAGCAGGGTCTGCGTTCGGGGATCATCGGCCTGATCGCCGTGGCGGTGTTCATGCTGATCTATTACCTGCTGTGCGGCGCGATCGCCGACGTGGCGCTGCTGCTGAATATCATCCTCGTGCTGGGCGCGATGAGCCTGTTCGAGGCGGTTCTGACCCTGCCCGGCGTCGCGGGTGTGATTCTGACCATCGGTATGGCCGTCGACGCGAACGTGCTGATCTTCGAGCGTCTGCGCGAGGAGCAGGCACGCGGCCTGAATGTCCGCCAGGCGCTGAAGAACGCCTACGAACGGGCGTTTACCGCGATTATCGACGCGAACATCACGACGCTGCTGATCTGTTTGTTCCTGTTTCTCGTGTTCAAGTGGGTCGGCATGGAAGAGGTGCGCGGCTTCGCGATCACGCTGGGACTGGGCGTGGCGTTCAGCATGTTCACGGCGTTGGTCGTGACGCGATGGATTTTCCTGGCGCTGCTGGACCTGAAGGTCATCACCAAGCCGATTCCGATGCTGCGACTGATCCCGAAGATAAACGTCAACTGGATGGCCAAGCGACACCTGTTCTGGGTCGTCTCCCTCGTGCTGGTGGTGATGGGCCTGGTGTCGCTGTTCTGGCAGGGTAAGAGCATCATGGGCATTGAGTTTTCCTCGGGCACGCAGGCGATGCTGAAGCTCCAGGACGACGCGCTGGTGGAGGACCAACTGCCCAACGACGCACTCGTGCGGGAAGCGCTGATCAACCGGGCCCGCAAGAAGGCTGGGGAAGCGAACGACGAAGCCGGCAAAAAGACGGCGGAGGATCTCGTCGCCACCGCCCGCGTGGAAACGGTCATCAACAGCAATCGCGTCGAGGAGTTCCTGAAACTCTACGGCGACGGTTCGGGGAAGGTGTCCATGGACGCCTGGACGAAACGGAAGAAAAACACCCGCTTCTTCGAGCTGCTGGACACGAACAAAGACGGGATGCTGGAAAAATCCGAACTGGACGACAAGCTGCCCGACACGACGTACCAGATTTCCACGACCGTCACGAACGTGAAGCTGGTGCGCGAGACTGCCGACGGCGCGTTCGGTCCGGCACTGCAGCGACGCGTTCCCTGCACGTATGAACTCGCCCAGGGCAAGGAAATACCGCCGATGGGCATTCGCCTGGACGCGACGGGCGCGACGCGCCTTGTCGGGGAGGCCTTGACGGCTGTCACACCGGCGTACCGGGATGAACTGCTCGATTTCGAGGACGGAGTGCTGTTCGTCGTCCAAAACGTCCAGCCCGCCCTGACGGTGGGACAAATGCAGGAGCGGATTCGCGATATCCGCCTGCAGCCGGACTTCGGTCCCTGGGCGGTCAATCCCTACAAGGTGCTGGGCGTGACCCCCGCCGGCGACGACGCCTTCAGCGCCTTGGCGGTGCTGGTGCGCCCCGCCGATCCGGAGCAGTTGGAAAACCAGGCCGGCCTGACGAAATTCCTCGACGGCGAGAAGGACGTGCTGGACAACGCCCTGATCCGCGAGGATCCGATCGTCGTGGTGAGTTTCGACGCCGCCATCGCCGGCGAGACGGCGCAACTGGCGGTCGTGGTCGTCGTGATGAGCTGGCTGGCGATTGTGGTGTACCTGTGGCTGCGGTTCGGTTCGGTGCAGTGGGGCCTGGCGGCCGTCGTCTGCCTCGTGCACGACGTGATCGTCGTGATCGGCCTGGTCGCCGCGTCGGGCTGGCTGTTCAACACCCCGATCGGAAAAGCGCTGGGGATCGCGTCGTTCAAGATCGACCTGGCGATGGTGGCCGCGCTGCTGACGGTCATCGGGTATTCCGTCAACGACACGATCGTGATCTTCGACCGAATCCGCGAGAACCGCGGCAAGTTGAAAACCGTCACCGGCGAGTGCATCAACGATTCGATCAACCAGACGCTGCCTCGAACGCTCTTAACGAGCTTCACGACGTTCCTGGTGGTGATTATCATGTACATCTGGGGCGGGCCGGGCATCAAGTCGTTCAGCTACGCGCTGCTGATGGGCATCATTTTCGGAACGTACTCGTCGGTCGCCGTCGCCAGCCCGCTACTGCTGGGCTTCAAGCAGGCGGTGATCGCGAAAGTCGCCGGCCCGACGAAGGAAGAAACGGCGGAGGCGTAGAACGGAAAAGCATATTCATGGGTGCCGTGGTTCGCGGAGTCCCAAAGGGACGTAGCAACCACGTTATTCCAAATTCTTGGAAACGTGGTTGCTAGGCTTCGCTAATCACGGCACCCAGACAGATATTTCTACGGACGGAGGATTCACGGCACGGACGCACTATTGATTTGGAGGCTTTAGCGCGCGGTAGGTGTCGTGATGGAGAACGTCCGGCTGTTTCGGACCAGGCGAGGCGTGGGGGTCGGGATTCTGCTGGTGTGTCTGGGTTCGACGGCGTGCGAGCCCACGGAACCGGTTTCCTCGAAGGACGGCGGTGCGCCCCGCGGCGCGGCCGAGGAATCGCTCCGCGCCGATCAGAGGCGCGTCTATCCCGAAGCGGCGGCGGGACGGTTCGTTTCCCTGGCGGATTTTGAGACGTACCCCGGGCGGCCGGCCGCGGCGCAGGGAGAACAATTCCAAATCATCCCCAACCGGGCGGACGGTACGATTCAGCTCGATGAGGCGAATCCCCGTACCGGCAGGGGGGCGCTGGCGGTGCATCTGCCGGCGGATCAGGAACTGATCTTCACCCCGCCGACGGCGCAAGACCTCCGCCCGTACACGCTGCTGTCGCTGGCGGTCCGCGGCGAGCGGTTTCGGGACGATCTGCGGGTGATTCTCACGAGTCCCGCGGGTTCCTGGACGTCGTCCCGGACGATTCTTCAGCCGGGGTGGAACAACGTTCTGATCGATATCCGGCGCCTGGACGGACAAACGGATTTCGACGCGCGGAACGTCCGGTCGATCACGCTTCGCTTCGACGCCGCCGGCGACGCCAGGCTGGTGGTGGACGACGTTCTATTGATCGACAACACCCGCGAGATTCAACCCACCCCGCCGGGAATCACCCTTCAGAAGCGCGGATTGGATTACACCGTTCGACTGCCCGGACGGGAGGAACCCGTTCGGTTCGCGCAGTGCGAAGACGGGTTATGGCGGCTGGGCGTGCATCAGCCGATGGTGCAGTTTGTCGGTCCGGACGAACCTCTCCCGGCCGGCGGGGAAAGCATCGGGTATCTCGGGGCGCACCGCGTGGGGCGCGTGGAGGTGCCGGAGCACAATTCCCTTCGTTTGCGGATCGCCAACACGTGGTATTTTCCCGCGCGTGCGGGGGTGTCGCCGGAGGCGCGACACGTCCGGTGGACGGCGACGTTCTACGCCGACGGGCGCTGGGTGAATCACGTGGAACTGTCCAACGCGGGCGGTCGCCCGATCCGGGCGGCGGGTTTTTCCCTTCCCCGCCGACAGGCGACGTGGTCGGACGGGCTGATTTCCCGCACCCGACGCGAGACGGATTTCGTCGGTCCGGTGACCCACTGGAGCTACCTTCTCCCGCCGGCCGGCCCGGACGTTCCGCCCCTGCAGGACAATTACACCTGCCCCGCGAGGATCGACACGACCCTGGGGCTGGCGGACTGCTTCGCGCCGGGGGACCTGGGGCGCGACGGATTCGACGAATCCCAGGGATGTTATTTTTTAGCGTCCCGCAACGGCCTATGTCGTTTTACGGTGCATCCCGCGGTGGGGAGTTTACTTCGACCGGTGTTCCGGATTATGGGACCTTTCGACGGTCCGGTGAGTGTCAACAGCCGGGGCCTGGCGATTCGGGACGTGGTGCGCCTGTCGGGCGGATCGATATTATTCGTTTTCCCGGAAGATGTTACGTCCCCGACAGCCGTCGAGGTGACCTCGCGGGACCTCGAGAATCCCGCGGAAACCACGGCGGAAAAACTGGAAAATTGGAAAAAAAAAGACCCCAAAGGCGATATACTGGGTTCAACTAAAAAGTCCCATCCAGGACGGATCGGCTCGTAGTGCAAGGAGGATGAGTAACCCAATGTCGGATATTGAGTAAAGGCGTCCCGTCGGTTTTGCCGATTCTGTTCTCTAACGCCTTGTGCCGTGCGCGGAGCCTGTCTCCACGCGCGGCCCGGGTGCGTGTGTGGTGATGTTGTCAACGCGAAACGACCGTACAACACACGATCGAGAAGGAACGGATGCCGTGAAGACCAAAACGATAGGAATGGGAATAGTGACACTGGGCCTGATGACATGGCTCCAATGCGCCGGCTGCGGAGGCGACTCCTCCGCGGAGCGGTTCTTTAAGACCGGTACGGGACGCTTCCTTTCACCGGACAAGCCCATCCTCGCGCCGGACGAGGCGCAGGTCAACTGGATCATCCAAAGTATGGGCGAACTGGATAAGACGGAAGAACTCTATCCCGACGCGACCCGTCCCGGCCCGGACGACTGGACCTACGCCGACACCGATTACGTCATCGGTCCGACGGACGTGTTGGGCATCAGCATCCAGGACCTCTACTACGAGGGTGTGGAAACCACGCTCCAGCGCGAAGTGTCCAACAGCGGAATGATCGATCTGCCGTTGCTGCGGGATCGCATCAAGGCCGAGGGCATGACGGCGATGGAACTGACCCGGGCGATTGAGGACGCCTACAGCCCGGAGGTGATCAAGGAAACCCCCATCGTGACGGTTTCGCTCCTGATGCGCCGCAAGCAGATGTTTTCCATATTGGGCGCGGTGATGAGGCCGGGCACGTATCCGTTGTCCCGCCCGGACATGCGGGTTCTGGAAGCCCTGGCGTTAAGCGGGGGGGTGTCCCAGCCGAACATTGAATATATCTACGTGATCCGCTCCTCGCCGCCGCTTCGACAATCCGAACAGGCGGCGGGAAAAGCGACCCCTCAACCGGACGCCCCGGCGGCACCGACGCCGACGGCGCCCGAGCCCGTCAAGGCGCCGGCGGATCCTGCCGGCCAACAGAAGGATATCAGCGAACTGATGAAACAATCCGTCACCGGACCGACCCCGCTGGAATCCCTTCAAACCAATTCCACGGAAGTGTGCCATTATTCCGAAGCGCCCTCGGGCGCCGCGCCGCGGCGGGTCTGGACGCCGATGAGCGAATCGGCGTCGGAATACCCCCCGGCGATAGAACCGGCGAAAACCTCGCCCCCGTCCGCCCCGGCGCCCCAAAAGACGTATAAATGGGTGTACCGCGATGGGGAATGGGTGCAGGAAGAAGTCCAAACCGAGCCGGCGGCTTTACCCGAGACGCCTCCGGCGGCCCCCGAACCGGCGGCGCCCGCGCCGGAACCCGTTCCCGCGCCGCGCCCCCTGGCACAGCCGGTAACGACTCCCGCCCCGGCGCCGGAGATGATTTCCCCGCTGAAACCCGAACCGCGCCCGGCGCCGGTCCTGCCGCCCGAACGTCGCGAACCGGCCGGCGACGAGGAGGAAGACCCCTTCGGATGGGCCAAGGTCCAGAAAAAGGATCAGGTTCGCATTATCGCGCTGAATCTGAAAAATCTCGAACGGGGTGATTATCGCCAGAACATCGTCCTTCGGGAAAACGACATCATCCAGATACCTTCCCTGGAGATCGGTGAATTTTTCGTGATGGGCGAAGTGCTTCGTCCCGGCGCGTACAGTCTTACCGGGCGGAAGGTGACGATCAAGATGGCTTTGGCGTCGGCGGGAAATCTCGGTCCGCTGAGCTGGCCGGAAAACTCCGTCCTGATCCGCCGGATCGGGAAAAACCAGGAACAGATGATTCCGATCGACGTGGAAGGCATCATGCGGGGCACGGAACCGGAAATCTACCTGAAACCCAACGATATCATCGAAATCGGTACGCATTGGTCCACGTCGTTTCTGGCGGTGATGCGCAACGCGTTCCGCATGACGTATGGATTCGGGTTTATTTACGACCGCAACTTCGCCGACCCGTTGTTTGTGTATCCCAACAGCAAACGATTCAAAGGTTTGTAATGCAAGGAGAACCCCCGCGCCTTGGGTGAGGATATGGAACATAACGAACGCCCCGCCGCACAACCGCGTCGTCTGGCGGACATGATGGCCCCGGTGGAAGCCGTCCGGGAGTACCCGATCGAATCCTCGAGTTGGGGAAAGGTCGCCGTTCTTTCCGGTGTGCTGACGTTGTTGTACTGGACGGAGATTCAGAGTCTGGTTCGCCTGTGGCTGGCGGACGAGAACTGGTCGCACGGATTCATCATTCCGCTGTTCAGCCTGTTTCTGGTGTATAACTGGCGGCATCAGATTCTGATCACCCCCCGTCGCGCGTGCTATTGGGGTTGGCTGTTTATGGTGCTGGCGATTTTCATTCGCTCCGTGGCGCTGGTGTTTCTGCATAACACCTGGATCGCCCAACTGACCATTCCGTTGATGATCTTCGGCGTGGTGATGTATTTATGCGGTCCTCGGATCGCGCGGATTCTGTTCGTGCCGATCTTTTTCCTCGCCCTGGCGATGCCCTTGCCGGACGCGATTTATCAGAGCATTTCGCTGCGCCTGCAGAATCTCGCCGCGGCGATGTCCACGGCGTTGATGCGAATGTTCGGGGCGGAAATCCAGGTGACGGCTTCCTTCATGGAAGTCACCAGCGTCACCGGGCAGGTGCATCCGTTGCAGGTCGCCGAGGCGTGCAGCGGGGTGCGGTCGCTGATGGCGTTCGTCGCGCTGGGGGTGGCGATGGCGTACGTGCAGGAGCGTCCCTTCTGGCAGCGGTTGGTGATTATGCTGATGGGCATTCCGATCGCGCTGGTGGTGAATATTCTTCGCGTGGCAGCCACCAGCACGATGTACGTGTATGACCGGCCCGAGCTGGGTCAGGATTTCATGCACACCGCCATGGGGATGGTGTTGCTGATCCCGGCCTTGCTGTTTCTGTTCCTGCTGACGCAACTGCTGGACAGCCTGTACATGGACGCCGAGGAGGAGGACGAGGATGAGGAACAAGATGAATCGGAAACCGTCATCGCCGCCGCGGAAGCGCCGGAGGTGAAATCATGACTTCATCCGCCTCCGTTTCCCCGCGGGATTCAAAAACCGGCTGGATTCATTTCGGCGTCGTGGTGGGATTCCTGCTGATCGTGTCGTTCGGATGGGGTCTGGCGATGGGCCAATTCAATTGGTGGTTCCGCAAGGAACCCGTCGCCTGGCCGGCGGGCGTGAAGGTGAATGAAAAAACATTCCAGAACCAGTCCATGCCCGAACGATTCGGGCCGTATCGCATGTACAAGGAAGAGAAATACGCCGACGACATGCTTTCGACGCTGAAAATCGGTTCCACGCTGGATGACCGGCGATACCCCGAGCGAAAAAGCAACTGGTATATCAATCGGATTTATGAGGACACGCGGGAAGCGGAGACGTCCCCGTATCGACTCTGGCATCTGGACGTGGTGTTCTACACCGGCGGGGAAGTGACCGTTCCGCACGTCCCGGACATCTGCGTGCAGGCCGGCGGCGCCACGCCCACGGGTCGGAAAGAACTCAAGGTGAAACTCCCCGGGCGGAAGGAACCCTGGGATCATCCTTCCTTCACGGCATTGAGTTACGAGAGAACCTATCAGGGACATTCGCAGGAATTAGTGCAGTATTACCTGTTTGACGTGAACGGAATCCCCGAAACACGTCGGGAAACGGTTCGTCTGAACCTGGCGATTCCCACGTGGCGATACGTGTTTTATTCCAAGATTCAGTTTTTCCCGCTGGGGAACGTCGAAAGCGTGAAGATCGCCGATGAAAAGGCCGGGGAATTTCTCCGGTACGCCTTACCGGCGGTTCTGACGCAACTTCCCTCCGCGGAAGACATTGAAGCATTGTACAAACAGGAAGAATAAGCGGCTCCTTCCGGAGCCAATGACGAAAACGACAGGTGGAACATGGCGAAGAAGCGAAAAAAAATCAATCCGCGCGTATTGCTGGTGATCGGCGTTCTGGGTGTGATTCTGGCTGGGTTTATTGTGGCGTTCGTGATCCAGCGCTTGCCCCAGGATCCCTCCGTGGATATCGAGTTTGTCGAAACGGAAGTCAAGAAGGACAAACCCGACTGGATCGAGGTGTTCAAGCGTCTGGGCAAAGCCATCAGCAACACGAAAGACGAGACCGCCGTGGCGAACCTGCTGTTTCGGAAGGCGGAACTGCATGAGGAAATCCTGCAACGAGAACACAATCTGAGTCAACCGGAACAGGAGGGGCACCGCCGGGGATACAGGGGTGCGCTCGAGCAAGCCATCCGGAAAGACAATCGCCATCTCAAGGCGAGAAAAAAACTGTCCGAATTAGAAGCCGGCAGGGCGTACCACCATCCGAAAAGCTCCAAAAACTGGCTGGATTACATCCAGGTGCTCGACGGAATTCTTTCCGTCGATCCCCAGGACGCCGAAACCTACGCTCGTCGAGGTGAAGCGTACAGGCAGTTGGCGATCGTGACGACCAATCCCCAGTATCAGACCCATGCCGTCGAGGATTTACGCAAAGCCGTCGAACTGGAAAAAACCAAGGTGGAGTACTGGGATCTGCTGGCGAGATATCTCACGATGATCGATCGGACCTCCGAAGCGGAGCAGGTATTTCGCGAGGCGATCCAGGCCAACCCCAACAAGGCGTTGCTTCGCGTCAGTTACAGCCGCTTCCTGAAAGGACAGAGGCGCCTGGAGGAGGCGCGGAAGATGGTGCGGGAAGCGATTCAATGCGAACCGTCCAGTCCTCTGGGATACCTGGATCAGGCCGGCGATGAAATCATCCGGAAACAGTTCGACCAGGCGGAAGCGTCGCTGCGAAAAGCACAGAAGATCGATCCGACCGATCCCCAGGTGTACGCCCAGTTCGTCACCCTGAATCGGTTCAAACGCGATTCCCGGGCGGCGATCGACGTGGTGCGGGAAGGATTGGCGGCGCTGGACAAGCAAGACGCCCAGGCCAAGGACGACGATAAGGGCGCCGCCCGTCGCCGGGGACAGATTCGCGCGATCCTGAATTTCCTGTTGGCGGATTCCCTGCTGGAAGCCTACACCGCGGGGAAAGACGAGGAAGAAAAGAAAAAACTTCTCGCGGAAGTCAAGCAATGTTATCAAATCCTCGACACCCTCGGCGGAAGCGCGGTGCAAAAAAATCATATCCGGGGACGAATCGCTTATTTTGAACAACGCTGGCCCGAAGCCCGAACGGCGCTGGAACAGGTGGTGGGACAGAATCTCACGCCGCAAACGGCGATCATGCTGCTGAATGTCTATCGGCAACTGGGAATCCCCGGACGAAGCGAAAAACTCGCGGAGCGGATTCTGGAGGATCGAACTCTCGCGCCGGCGCTGCGGTTCCGGTTCCTGCTGGAGCTGGCGCAGTTGCGGCTGGATCTGGGCGAATACGACCAGGCCCAGGCGATCGTCACGCGGGCGAAGAAAATCGATCCCGACAATGAAATCATCGAGCGAATGCAGCAGGCGATCGACGCGTATCGCGGAAAAACCGAGAATCTGTATTCCGACAAGCAGGGCGTCAATCGCGTGACGCGTTCCATGCTCTTTCGACGCGTCCAGGACATGATGTTGAACGATCAGATGGACCAGGCCCAGGCGCTCCTGGAAGACATGCTTCGGCACGATCCGCATGACATGCAGGTGCTGTTGCGCCTCTTGGCGCTGTTGGTTGAAAATCAGAAGCAGGACGAGGCGCTGGAACAGGTGAAGAAGTCCCGGGAGCTGGAACCGGACAACGAGGATCTCAAACGCTTTGAAGCGCTGCTGAATGAATCCTCGGAGGACAAACGATACGAGATCGAAATGGGGTTCGTCGACAAGACGCCGACGGACGACGAACTGAATAAAGCCCTCCAGAAATGGAACATCGCGTATCGCTATCGCAAGGGGGAAGACGCGGAGAAATTCCTGAAGCAGGCCGAGGAGATCGACCCCAACAACAACCTTGTGGTTCGTCTTCGTTTTCAGGAGGCGCTGGGGAAAAAAGACTGGACCGCCGCGGAAGAATACATCGAACGCATCCAGGAAGGGGAATCGGGAGTCGAGCGGGACCAGCAACGCGCCCGTTTGGCGATGGCGCGGGGACAGGAAGAACTTGTCGCGGGGAAGAAAGACCAGGCGGAGGCGCAATTCAACAAGGCGCTGGGATATCTGGAAACGGTCGTCAAAAACGCCCCTCATCTTCCCATTCCTCGCCTGTTGATGGCGGAGTGCTATAAGAAACTGGACCGATCCGCCGACGCGCTGAAGCAATATCGGGAATGCTATGAAAACAATCCGCGAAATCTCGCCGCGATTAAAGGTTTGGCGGAATTGGCCCAGCAGGAAGGACGAACGTCCGAGCGGGATCGATGGGTGGAAGAAGCCTATAAACTCCCCGCCGGTAAGATGGACCCGGACATCCAGGAAATGTATTTCCAGATCCTTTCCTCCGATCCCCAGAATTTTCGGGAAGTGATCCACCGGCGGGAACTGGTGCTCAAACGCGACCCGAAGAATCTTCGGAACGCCGCGGAACTGGCGGAACTCTACGAAAAAACCGGACAGATCAACCGCGCGGAGGAAATGATCGAATATGTCTTTCAGGGAACGACGAACAAGATCCTCGTGGCGCCCACGCTGGCGAATTTGTATCGGCGGATGAACAAACCCACCAAGGCGGATGAAATGTTCTCCGGGTTGCTTCAAAACGCCGAAACCGACGAGGAAAAGGTATTGGCGCGCGTCGCCTACGCCGATTTCCTCGCCCCCGGCGACGAAGACGCGGCGCTGCGGATGTATGAGAAAGCCGTCGCCGAAGAGGGCGACAAGGGCGTTCTGGCGTCGCGGGCGCTGTCGAACTTCCGCGCCGCCCAGGCGCAGAAACTGCACGCCCAGGGACGGCGGAGCGAAAGTCAGAATCGATGGGAGGAATCCCTCGACTTGCTGCAAAAGATCGTGGAGCGACGCGCCGCGGCGCTCGAGACCGAAGGTCTGAGTCCCGAGGAACAAAAAACACGCGAACAACAACTTCATGCGGCCCGGCTGGATTTGTTCGCCCGGTACGGCGCCGCGGAACAATATGAAAAAGCCATCACCGGATACCGCCAGATGATCCAGGAGAATCCCGAAGACACCCAGGCGCGGCTGGGTTTGGGATTGGCGTACCTGCAGGAGGATCAACTGGAAAAGGCCAAGGAACAGTTTGACGAGGTGATCAAAATCAACCCGGACCTCCCGGAGGCGTACCTGTTCCGTTCCCGGGTGTATCAATCGCGGATGGATCTTCTGCAGGCGGCCGCGGACGTCAGCACCTGCGCGAATCTGACGAAAAACGTCGGGCAGAAAATGGACCTGGCCCGGATTTACGAAGCCATGGGCGACACCGAACAGGCGGGACGCGTCTATGACGCGATCCTGGCGGATAATCCCGAGTATTTCCCCGCCTATCGAAGTCTGCTGAACCTCCTTTTCCGCCAGAAGCGATGGAGCGCGCTGGACACCCTGGCGCGGAAGGCGATGGATGTGTTCCCCGACAATCCCACCTTCGCGGAAATTCTCGCGTCGGCGGCCGAGGAACAGGGAGACAAGGACAATCAACGCCATTGGCTGGAACAATCCGCGACCATCGCTCCCAATCACCCGGGGGTGGTTCGTCAGTACTGGATGCACTTGTTGCGGAATCGGGATTACGTTCGTCTGCAACGGGAAACGCGGAAATACGGGCAAAATCCCAACCAGTCCTTCGGCGCCCAGGCGGTGGAAGTCGCCGCCCAGGCGAAGCGGAATCCCGACGACGGAAAATCGTTTCAGGCGATGCTTTCCCTGCTGCATTCCGCGAAGAATCCGTCGGATGTCCGTTTTGTGGTGCAACTGATGAACGAGGCGTATGGGGTGGCGAATGTCGCGGCGAAAGCCCCCGAGATCGTGAAAACCAGGCCGAACGACTGGAATCTGTTCGCCGCCGTCGGAGACGCCTGTTATCAGGACAAGAAGTACCCTCAGGCGGAACAGTATTTCCAGGAAGCGCTGAAACAATGCGAGTTTCCAGCCGAAACGATTCGGTTGCATCTTCGTTTGGCGCAGTTGTACGGGGACGAAGGGAAGTACAAAAAAACCGAAGAGCAGTATCGCGCCATTCTGAAAGACGATCCCAATAACATCATAGCCTTGAATAACCTCGCCTATACGTGCATCGATCAATTGAACCGTCCGGATGAAGGTTTGAAGCTGATCCAGCGGGCGATGAAAGTCACCCCCGGGGATCCGAACCTGGTGGATACCTACGCCTGGGCGCTGGCGAAACTGGAACGTTTTGAGGAAGCCCGTGAAATGATCGAGAAAGTCGCGGGGATCAGCGGCGCCGGCAGCGCGGATCGCCAGTATCACCTGGGATACGTGCTGGAGAAAACCGGGTCGACTGGCGAGGCGAGGAAATATTACCGTCAGGCTCTGGAAATGGCCCGTGCCGAAAAACGAACCGTGCTGCAGGCGACGATCGAAGCCGCCATGGCGAATCTGGAGCAGAAATGAGGCAAGGAGAAGTCGCATGAGTTTGGTGCCGACCCGCAGAGAAACGCCGCAAATCCATCGTATCGACCGATCCGCGCCGATTGCACCGGCGTCGCGGCCGTCCGGATCGTCCACGCCCGGCGGGGCGGGGATCACGGGAAAAGACATTATTCGAATGCTTCGTCGCCGCAAGTGGATGATTATCCTCTCGGTGTCGATTTTCACCGCGGCGTCGGTCGTCTCCACCTGGTTGTGGTTGAAGTATGCGCCCCTCTACACCGCCAGCGCGTTCCTGAAGGTTAATCCGCCGAAAGGTTCGGAATTACAAGGCGGCGGACAACGGTTCCTGGCCGAA
Source organism: Phycisphaerae bacterium (assembly GCA_016929245.1). GTDB lineage: Bacteria > Planctomycetota > Phycisphaerae > SM23-33 > SM23-33 > JAFGEJ01. Next base: position 5,658 of record JAFGJE010000166.1, on the reverse strand, counting down.
GACGCCATGGACCGCCTGATGATGACGTACGTCAACGCGGCTTCCTCGGATACCGTGCTGGGGGACGCGGCGGCGAAACTGATTCACACGAACTGGTACAACGAAGTCAATCAGGAAGGTTCCGACGTCGTATTCGAACTGGGGGAGGAAATCTCCATTTCCATGGTGCCCAAAACCCAATTGCTTCGGGTCTCGATGACCGGACAGAATCGCGATGAAATCACGGAAATCGTCAACGAAGTCTCGAAAGCCGCCGTGAAGGATACGCAAAAAGAAACCGGCGACCTGCACACCCAGGCGATCAATCGCATCAAGGAGGAACAAAAAAAACTGGAAGAGGAGATTCGCGAGAATGTGGAGATCATGGAATCCTTGCAGAAACGAGGCGTCACCGGCGAAGCCATGGCCTCCAAGACAACCCTTGTGGAAAAGCAAAAAGCCTTTGTTAAGAAACTCTCCGAGCTTGCGGAAGAATTCAAGCAGATCGCGAAAGCCTTGGAAAATATCAAAGGATTGACGGAGGAGGAACTCGCCCAGCAGCCGGAAGTGCAGCAAATGCTCACTACCGATCCGGATATGCAGCAGCTTCGGTATCGGGTGTTGAATCTCAAAGTGGAGCTGGCGGCCAAGGAAGAACGTTTCGGCCCGAGCCATAAAACGGTGGTGAATCTCCAGGCGGCCTTAAACACCGCCCAGAAGATGCTGGACCAAAAGGAACAGGAAATAACGCTACGAAGCATCCAACAACTGAAATCGTTTCGGGAGAATGAGTACGGCCAAAAGCAGGATGCGATTATCGCGCTGCGAAACGATATCGATGATCTGGACGAGATGATCAAGACGATCGAGGACAAAGAAACAGATATCGAGAAAGCCAAGGAAAAGAAAGATGCCGCGGAAAAGAGCATGGCCGAATTGAATAGGCTCGAGATGGATCTCCGCATGCTCTTGCAGGGAGAGAAACCTCTTGTGATCGCACAGCCTGCCGTCAAACCGCTGGAACCTTCCAGCCCCAAATTTCTCATTATGGTTCCCGCCGGTGTGATGCTGGGACTGGTTCTCGGTGTGGGTCTGGCGTTTCTGCTGGAATTCCTGGATACCTCCATCAAGGCGCCGTCGGACGTCTCCCGGCGGGTGGACCTGCCCTTGCTGGGCATGATCCCGCACCTGGACGACGTCGAGGAGGAAATCGACGACATGCGCCTGGCGTTCCTCACGAATCCGAAGGCCATCATCTCCGAAGCCTTCCGGCAAACCCGCACCACCCTGATGTTCAGCGGAACCCCCGAGCAGCGGCGGAGCATCATCATCTCCAGCGCCATGCCCGAAGACGGACGCACGACGATCGCGCTGAACCTCGCCCACGCCATCGCCAGCGGCGGAAAGAAAGTGCTCGTGGTGGACGCCAACTTTCGCCAGCCGATGATCCGAAACCTCTTCCCGGACTGTCCCGAAGGAGGCCTTTCGACCGCGCTGGTCGGACAGGCCGACTGGCGGGATCTGGTGCATGAAGTCGAACCGGGTTTTGACGTGATGGCCTCCGGGCCGCAACCGCCCAATCCCGCCGATCTGCTCGGATCGAACCAGATGCGAATCCAGATCGAGGAATTCTACAAGCACTACGACCAGGTGTTCTTCGACTCCAGCCCCTGCCTGGTGGTCTCCGACGCGGTGACCCTCAGCACGATGGTGGAGGCCGCGATCCTCGTCGTGCGCGCGGGCGTCAACACCTACGGCATCGTCCAGCGGGCGCGGGATATGATCACGCGCCTGGGAACGCCGATCTTCGGCGTGATCTTGAACGGCGTGCGCGTCACTGCCGGTGGATACCTGCGGAAGAACTACGAAACGTTCTACGAGTACCGCGAACAACCCCAACTCGCCGCCGCGGAGGTAGCCGCCGAAGTCACCGCCGCCGACGCGAAAGACGCCGAAGACGAATAGGCGGTTCGGTTCCCGATTGTTATATAATTCCGGCCGGCGGGGCTCCGTCCCGCCAACTCCCGAATTCGAGGACCATCTTGACGGTTCCCTGAATCGGGAAAAGGACTTCCCTTACCGGAGCGGATTTCTTAGGATAAATAGCCTCGCGAGACCATCGCCGGCGTAGCTCAACGGTAGAGCACAGCTTTTGTAAAGCTGGGGTTGTGGGTTCGATTCCCTCCGCCGGCTATTTGAATAAACCACGCTGACTTCGAGACTTGCGAAGACCCGCACGTGGTGCGGAGCGGCCGGAAACCTTGGCCGGAAACGAGTAGTACTACTCGTTTCCCAAAACAGGAGAACCAGCCGTGACCGCATCCAACTCCAAACGCGTCCCCAAACTTCGCCACCACAAAGCCTCCAACCAGGGCTACGTCCAGCTCGAAGGCCGTTTCGTCTACTTCGGCCGTTACGACGATCCCGAAACCACCGAAGCCTACCACCGCCTGATCGCCGAATGGCTCGCGGGTAAGCAACTCACCGTCGCGCCCGGCGAAACACTCACCGTCGTCGAGTTGCTCGCGGCCTACATGGACCACGCCCGCGAATACTACACCCGCCCCGATGGCCAGACGACCGTCGAATTCTCGCATCTCAAAACCGCCTCGCGAATCGTCCGCCACCTGTACGCCCGCACGCCGGCCGCCGAATTCGGGCCGCTGGCGCTAAAGGCCTGCCGCGAGAGGATGGTCGAGAAAGGCTGGTGCCGCCGCCACGTCAACCAGCAGACGACGCGCGTCAAGCGGATCTTCCGCTGGGCCGTCGAGAATGAACTCATCGGCGGCGAAGCCTACCATGCCCTGCAGGCCGTCGCAGGTTTGCGTCGCGGGAGAACCAGAGCAAAGGAATCCAAATCCGTCAAACCCGTGCCCATAGAATATGTCAACGCCGTCAAACCGTACGTCAGCCGGCAGGTCTGGGCCCTCATCCAGCTGCAAATCCTCACTGCCGCCCGCGGCGGTGAACTCGTCATCCTCCGTCCCTGTGACGTCGACCGAACCGGCGAGACCTGGCTGTACACCCCTGCCGACCACAAGACCGCCCACCATGGCCACAGCCGCACGATCTACATCGGCCCGCGAGCCCGGCGGATTCTTTCACCCTTCCTGCTCCGTGCGCCGGAGGACTACTGCTTCAACCCCTCCGAAGCAGACGCTGAACGCCGCGCCATCCTGAGCGCCGCACGAACCACGCCGATGTCCTGCGGGAATCGTCCCGGCACAAACCGGCATACCAAACCGCAACGCCAGCCAGGCGACCACTACACCCCGCACAGCTACGCCCGTGCGATCCGCTGCGCGCTGAAGCAGGCCTTCCCACCGCCAGCCGCGCTGGCCCGCCGGAAGGGGGAATTGGTGAAGGAATACGAGGGCCGGCTGACCGCCGCCGACCGGCAGGCATTACGGGAATGGCATAAAAAACATCACTGGCACCCCCACCAGCTCCGCCACAACGCCGCCACAGAACTACGAAAAGAATTCGGCCTGGAAACCGCACGAATCATTCTCGGCCACCGTTCCCCCGCCGTCACAACACTCTATGCTGAAGAAGACCGACAAAAGGCCGTTGATGCGATAATGAAAGTGGGATAGTGAATAGAGCAACAGATCATCATTCCCGAATAATTGATACAATGCGCCAAGACACGCACCTTAATCAGTTCTTGCGACCGCTAATCGAACCTTAATCCCTTTAATCATTCCTTACCTACACTAACCAAACCTTCCTCGGATATTGCACATCCTCTATGCGCCCGTTGTTCAGGCCATAAACGTCCACAACAAATGCTATGGGATGAGATGATCGCTCGCATTGTTTTTTACAAAGAGGAGCGATCAGAATGGCAATTGATACAAGAAGCGAAACGCTGCTGAGCCTCGCGGAAGCGACAAAAGTCCTCCCGCCGATCAATAACAAGCGACCGGCGATTTCCACTCTCTGGCGGTGGTGCCGCAAAGGCTTGCGTGGCGTGAAACTCGATTACGTCCGCGTCGGCCGCAATATCGCAACATCCCGCGAAGCCCTCGACCGCTTCTTCGTCTCCCTAGCAGCTGTCGACACTCCACTGGATAGCCCATCATCTGTTCCACCAATCCCCAGATCCCGTCGCAAAATTCCCACGCGTCGTACCAAGAGCATCGAACGCGCCGAGCACCGCCTCCAAAAGGCTGGGATATGAGCACAAATCACCCCAAGCATAGGAGATTGAATATGAGTTTGTTGAATTCACTGATCAAGAGTATCACACCCGCGCCACCGAAGCTAATTGTCTACGGCCAACCGGGAATCGGAAAAACCACATTCGCCGCCTCCGCCGGGGCGGTTCTGCTGGACTGCGAGAACGGAGCCGGCGCGGTATCGGGTTTAACCCGCACGCCGTATCTGCAAACCTGGCAGGAAATGCGCCGATGGTTGCAGGAACTGGCGTGCCTGGACAAACAGCAGGCTCCCGACGCCCTGGCCGTTGACACCATCGACTGGATGATCCAGCGGATCACCGAGTACGTGGTGATCGATCTGGACGGCAAATCCCCCAAGGAAATCACCAACACAATCGGTTCCTCTCACGGCGGATATTACAAGGCCCGCGAGATCGTACAGAACATCGTCTACCGCGACCTGCTGCCGATGCTCAACGCGATTGCGGATCGGGGCGTGGCAATCATCCTCCTGGCCCACGCCGCCAATACGAAAATCACTACGCCGGAGGGATTCGACGTTCGCCTGGCCGGGCCGGACCTGCCCCAATGGATCGCGCCGCCGTTTATCGAATGGGCCGACGGCGTCCTCTTTGCCTGCCGCGACGGTGAGAACCGCATCCTCAAGACCGAGGGTTCCAACGTCGTGCTGGCCAAGAACCGCTACTCGCTGCCAGCGGAACTTCCGTTGGATTGGAACACGCTGATCTCGGCGATCCTCCCGCCACGGGAGGAGCAATCGTGACACCCTCGTATCGCTGGGGCGCACCCGGATCGCCGATTCCCGGCAGCAAGTATGTGCGGGCCTATTGTCCCACCTGCGGAGAGCCGATGCGGGTTTCCCGTGAGACGTTTCGGTTGGGTTTGTTCCTTCCCTGTTCCAACTGCGACGGACATGAGCGCCCCGGCGGATACGAGCCCCCTGCGGATGAATGCAGCGGCCTGCAGGCCAACGCCATCAGACAGCTTGAGGGCACATATTGAACCACACAAACCAAAAACAGAAAGGAATATGAAACATGGCAAACTTGAATGGATTTAACGCGAACGAAGTCGAACCGACGAAGGAACTCGACCCAATCCCAGCGGGCAAATATCTGGCCGCTATTACCGCCAGCGAGATGAAGGCAATCAAATCCGGTTCCGGCAACTACCTGGAGCTGGAGTTCACGGTTCTGGAAGGCGAATTCAAAGGCCGGAAAGTCCGGGATCGCTTGTGTCTCAATCATCCGAAAGATATCGCACAGAAAATGGCGAGAGGCAACCTTTCGGCCATCTGCCGTGCGGTCGGCGTGCTGCAGCCGCGGGATTCGGTTGAACTGCACAATCTTCCGCTGGTGATCTCCGTTAAGTGCAAACGCCGGGAGGACTCCTTCGAAATCGACAACGTGGTCAAGGGCTATTCGTCAAAAAGCGAGGCCAAGTCCACCACCGCCAGTCAGCCTCAACAGGCACCGGCCAACGACACCACACCCCC
>JAFGJE010000165.1 GCA_016929245.1 Phycisphaerae bacterium | reverse complement strand
GAACGTCTGCTGCAACCACCGGAAAATGTAATCCACTATGCTCTTGGCGAAGGGGATATTCCGATTCGAGGTCATTCCGCTGGGTTCAAAGCGCTGATGCGTGAATTTCTTCACCAGCGCCTCCAGCGGTACACCGTACTGCAGGCACAGACTGATCGCGGTGGCGAACACGTCCATCATTCCGCCCACCGTCGATCCCTCTTTGGCCATCGACACGAACAGCTCCCCCGGTCGGCCGTCTTCAAACAATCCGACCGTCAGGTAGCCCTCGTGACCGGCCACGTCAAATTTATGCGTCAGACTCGGGCGCGTCGCGGGCAGCCGGTTGCGATGCGGAGCGCGTTTGGCGGCCTCCAGCTGCTCCAGCGTGATCCCGGTGGATTCCAGCGCCTCCTGTTCTTTTTTGGTGATCTGGGCGGTGTTGAGCGGTTGGGTGCGTTTCGACCCGTCGCGGTAGATCGCCACCGCCTTTAAGCCCAGCCGCCATCCTTCCACGTAGGCTTCCATGATCTCGTCGACCGTCGCCTCGTTGGGCATGTTGACGGTCTTGGAAATCGCGCCGGACACGAACGGCTGGACGGCCGCCATCATGCGAATGTGACCCATGTAGTGAATGGATCGCGTTCCGCGGGCGGGCTTGAAGGCGCAATCGAACACGGACAGGTGATTCTCCGCCAGTCCCGGAGCGCCCTCGATCGTGTCGTGTTCGTCCACGTATTCGAGAATCTCGGAGATTTTTTCCTTTGAGTATCCCAGGCGCCCCAGCGCCAGGGGGACCGTCTGGTTGACGATCTTGAACATCCCGCCGCCGGCAAGGAGTTTGTATTTCACCAGGGCGATGTCCGGTTCGACGCCGGTCGTGTCGCAGTCCATCATGAACCCGATGGTTCCCGTCGGGGCGATCACGGTTGCCTGAGCGTTTCGATAGCCGTGTTCCTTCCCGGCGCGGACGGCTTCGTCCCAGGCGTCGATCGCCGCGGCGCGAAGCTCCGCGTCGCAATGCGTTTCGCCGATTCCCTCCGCGGCCGCCTGGTGCATACCCATGACTTTCAGCATGGAATGGCGGTTCTTGTAGAACTGCGGGAACGTGCCCAGCCGGCTGGCCAGTTCCGCGCTGGTCGCGTAGGCGGCGCCGGTCATGATCGCGGAGATCGCGCCGGCGGTCGCCCGGCCGGGGTCGGAATCGTAGGGCATGCCCAGCGACATGACCAGCGCCCCGAGGTTCGCGAAGCCCAGTCCCAGCGGGCGGTAGTCGTGGCTGTTGCGGCAGATTCGCTCGGAGGGGTAGCTCGCCGCGTCGACCAGGATTTCCTGCGCGATGATGAACAGGCGCACCGCGGCGCGGAATCGCTCCGCCTCGAACGAACCGTCCTCGCGGCGGAATTTCATCAGGTTCAGGCTGGCGAGGTTGCACGCGGAGTCGTTCACGAACATGTATTCGCTGCACGGATTCGAGGCGCAGATTTCACCGCTGCCGGAACAGGTGTGCCACTTGTTGATCGTGGTGTGATACTGCAAGCCCGGATCGCCGCAGATGTGCGTGCCCTCGGCGATCTTGTGCAGCAGATCGCGGGCGCGAAGTTTGATATTCGGCTTGCCGTCGGTGACGTTCTTCGTGACCCAGTCCTGATCGTCCAGCGCCGCCCGCATGAACTCGTCGGTGGCGCGGATGGAGAAGTTCGCGTTCTGGAACATCACCGAGGCGTAGGCTTCCCCGTTGAACGAACCGTCGTATCCGGCGTCGATCAGGGCCCAGGCTTTCTTCTCCTCGATCATCTTCGCTTCGATGAATTCCTGGATGTCCGGGTGATCGCAGCGGAGGGACTGCATTTTGGCGGCCCGGCGGGTTTTTCCGCCGGACTTGATGACGGCGGCCACCTGGTCGTAGACGCGCATGAAGCTCAGCGGTCCGGAGGGCTGCCCGCCGCCGGAGAGTTTCTCCCGGCTGGAGCGGAGCGTGGAAAGGTCCGTGCCCGTTCCGCTTCCGTGCTTGAAGAGCATCGCCTCCTGGGTCGCCAGGCGCATGATGTCTTCCATGTTGTCCTCGACGGACTGGATGAAACAGGCGCTCGCCTGGGGATGCTCGTACCCCTTCATCGTCCGCCTGGGGGCTTCGGAGTCGTCGTCCCAGTGGTAACCGCCTTCGCCGCCGTCCACGTGGTTCTGCTGACTGAGACCCACGTTGAACCACACCGGCGAATTGAACGAAGCATACTGGTTCACGCATAACCAGGTCAGTTCCCGGTAGAAGTTTTCCGCGTCGGCGTCGGAGGCGAAAACTTTCCGTTCCTTCCCCCAGTCGGTGATCGTGCGCGTCACGCGATGGACGAGTTGGCGAACGGAATTCTCCCGCCGGTCCGTGCCGGTTTCCCCGTAGAAATATTTACTCACGACCACCTTGGTGGCGGTCTGGGACCAGTCGGCAGGCACTTCGACGTCTTTCTGCTCGAAGACGGTCTTTCCCGTTTCGTCGGTGATGACGGCGTTGCGCCGTTCCCAGCTGATTTGATCGAAGGGATGCTCCTGGGAGGAAGCGAAGGTGAATTGCACCTTCAACCCCTCATGGGCCAATCGCGGCGATCCGGCGGATTCGTCGGACCCGGACCCATCGGCATGTTCCAAATCCTTCCGGCCCATCCTGGTGTCACTCTCTTTCACTGCCGCACTCGATTCGTTCCGTCCTCGCGTTTTTCGCAAAGGCGATACAGGCCTTCCCGTGCGGCACGCATCACTAGGCCTGGGTGTCACTCTTGCCTCAATCCAATGTCAAAAATACTCAAAAACCTGCCATCCCCGCGAAAACCGATCCGGCGCAAAGGGCTTTCGGATCGTATCCTCGGCTATTGCGGGAGTATACGCAACATCTAGGGGTATGCAAGAAAAAAAACTCAAGGTATTGTGTTTTTGGTGTAACTTTCTTCCCCTAAAAGCCTTGTGGAAAAATAAATTTTTACGCGGCCGGGTTGCCAACAGCTTTCAACAATAAATTATATGCTCAAGAACGGTAAATTGTTAGCAAATTATACAATAAGTTGTGGTGAATTGTGGATAGAACCCCAATTTGTGGTGAAGCTGTTGAATGCTGTTGGGAATAAAATCACCCCGTGATTCCCCGAAAATAAAACGCGGTAAAACCGACGGGAAACATCATCCCGATTGCGTTTCAATCATACGCTGCAACGCGAGTTTCGCGTCGGCGGCGATATCTTTCGGCACGCGAATCACGTTGACGGGCGCGTCGGCGGCGATCGCGTCGAGGCACCATAATAAATGCGGCAAGTCGATGCGGGCCATCTGCACGCAGTTGGCCGGCGCGGTCTCGCCCAGCAGGTGAATCGTCTTGTCCGGATATTGTTTCGCCAGACGATGAACAAGGTTGGCTTCGGTGGCGACGGCCCAGGCGGAACCCGCCGGCGCTTCGTCGATCTCTTTAATAATCCGCGACGTGCTGCCGGATTCGTCCGCCAGGGCGACGACTTCCCGCGGACATTCCGGATGCACGATCACTTTGATGCCGGGCGTCGCGGCGCGGGCGGCATGGATGTGTTCCGGGCGAAACACCTGGTGAACGTAACAGAATCCTTTCCAGAGAATAAACGTCGCGGCCTTCACCTGCTTCGCGTCAAGCCCACCGTTGGGCAGCGCGGGATCGTACAGAACGCAGTCGTTTTCCGTGTAGCCCAGCGCGACGGCGGTGTTGCGAGCGAGGTGCTGATCGGGAACCGCCAGAATCTTCGTCGCCCCGCCTGCGCGTAACGCCCAGTCGAACACGTTTCGCACATTGGAACTCGTGCAGCACGCCCCGCCGGCACGGCCGGTGACGGCTTTGACGGCGGCGGTGGAATTCACGTACGAAACCGGCATGACGGTTTCACCCTCACCGGCGAGTGCCGATAATTCCTTCAGCGCCGTCGCGACGGCGTCCTCGTCCGCCTGGTCCGCCATCGCGCACCCGGCCCGCAGGTTCGGCAGGCAGACGATCTGGTCTTCCCCCGCGAGGATGTCCGCGGACTCAGCCATGAAATGCACACCGCAAAAGACGATATATTTCGCCTCGCGCTGCCGGCTGGCGATCTGGGAAAGTTTCAAACTGTCGCCGCGATGATCGGCGTACCGGATCACCTCATCCCGCTGATAATGATGGCCCAGGATGCACAACCGCGCCCCCAACTCCCGCTTCCGCTCCGCGATGCGGGCATGGAGTTCGTCACTCGACAATTCGCAATATTCATTCGGCAAGTCCTGCATACCGGCGGATTATACCGACTCGCCGTCCAATGGCGAAGAAGGTTTTCGTCAGGCGTGTGCCTATAGAAAATCGATCCCGGCAAAAAGGTTTTGCCGGGATCGATTTCGTCTACGATACCTTGATGGAGTTACGGATTCTACTCAACGGTCTTCTTGCGGCGGCGGGGTACGGCGGTGAGGATTGCGCCGACTCCCATCAGCGTTACCGTGGCTGGTTCCGGTGTAACACTGAAGGAATAGAGTTGTGCATCCTTCATCTCGAATCGCAATCGCAAACCTTCCGTTGTATTGTTAACGAGTAATTCGCGATTCGTCCAGGAAATCCGGGCCGCCAGTTTGTCGCCGGTGATCGCGTTGCATTCGGCCATACTGTACCCCTCCAGCACGTTGCCCTCGGCGTCCAGCAATTCGGCTTTGATGTATCCGCCTTCGGCGATGTCGGCGTTGACAAACAACATATCACCGTCGAACACCAGCGGAACGGTGGTAATCGAACCGGCCTGCTCCGAATCCGCGTCGAGAGACGCGAATCCGTCCAGCCGCAATTTCGCCAGACCAATCTGATGCGTAGCCGTTTCCGGCGACCCCTTTTCGAGCAGTCGTGCGCTTCGATAAAAAATCCATAATTCGTCGCCGACCTGGATCGGGGCGCAGGGGTCGTGGTAGTTGTCGTCCCAGCTTCCGTCGTCGTCGACGGACATGAACTCCTGACGTCCCTCGCCGATCCCCCGCGTGCCCACACGCTGCCAGGTGCGGCCGTCCCGGCTGCTGGTCAATTCGACGGTGGTCTGTTTGTAGCTGGGCGTAAGTTCATCATGATAGATGCGGGCCAGGCCCAGCCATTGACCCTCGTAGTTGAATCCCCGATGCTGATAAATTTGCGTATCCGGAAGGTCGTAGGCATCGGGCACAATCGTAAGAACCGGCTCGGTCCAGTTTACCAGGTCGTCGCTCTCGATCTGTCCGGAGAGGCGAAACTTTTCTCCAGGAAAGAGTTTCACATAGCCCACGTATTTACCCAGCATCGGATCCCAACGAAAGTTGCTGGTATCGCCGATACCCTCGCCGCTGTAGTCGGTGGCGCTGCGAAGGACGGGGTGGTCCAGCGGTGTTTCCCGGTTCCAGTGAATCCCGTCGGACGACGTGTAGATGAAGTACCCCTCGACGCCCGCGTACTGCGGCTCGTGCCAAACCATCGCTTTGTACAGCCGGTTCGGATCCGGATCGTTGGGTTCCTTGATGACGCCCCAGATATTCCCAGCCGGGATGATGATGTTGTTGTCCGTCGAACCGTTGAAGGGGTGCAGACCGAGATTGGGTTTTACCCAGTTGATTCCGTCGTCCGATTCGGCGTAGCACCCCGGAAACCGAACCGACACGCCCGACGGCAGCGTATACCTGCTGTATCCCGCGTACCACATACGAAACTTCCCCGTGGTTTCATCGCGATCAACGAACGGAAAGGGAGTGCCCTCGTGACCCGTATATGCCGATTCCCACGCACCCGTGGGGCCCAACAGCGGATTTTGGGCGCACCTGGTGGGTTGATGCACCCGCCGGCTGAGATTACTCATCGATGAAATCAAATAGTTGTCAACGAATAAGTTGCGGTAGCTACCGATTTCAACGGGGCTCTCCTGGCCAAACGCGGGATTTTCCATAGCAAAGTTTTTCATGAGAAGTAGAACCATGATAATCCAAATGTATTTGATATTCTTCATTACAACATCCTTTTCTCAAATCAAAATAGAGGCTGGTTCGTTTTTCAACGATATGAATTTTGATTCCATTATATTTCTTTCCCGTAGCGTCGGATCGGCTTCGGACAAGGGACGGAACTATCCATGTCAGCGATAACCGCCGTCTCCAATACACATGGCCCGGTCTGCCCATCGTAAAAATAGCCGGTCGTTTGTCGTCGGTTCATGGGATTACCAAGGCGTTTCGTGAGGCGTCCTTGGAGAACGCCCCACGATCACGCCTATCCAAAAGGAACCTTACTCTGGTTTCACGTAAGGAAAAAAGAACAATACATTCTATTATCGTTTTCGTCGCAACAGCACACCCAGGCCGCCGATCGCCAGCAGGCTTAAACTGGCTGGTTCCGGTGCGCCGCTGGGCTGCAGGTACATTTGGGCGTAAGCGTAATCCGAGCCTCCCTCTTCCGGTTCTTCGTAGACGCCCAATTTGAACGTGCACCACTGTCCCGTGGGAATTCCAAACGCGACGAGTTCTTCATACGTCCATTTGTCGTAGGGATCGTCGTCGATGACGTCCCACGTTCCGTCGTTGTCGAGATCCCAACGATATTGATACAGAGTACCGTACGTGTGGGTGTATGTGCCGTCACTGTTCCAGATGATGTTATCGGGATCGATAGATCCCGAGGCATCGAAGGTGGTGTCATCGCCTGGACCGAGTATTCGGTTACCGTCGATGACCGCATCTTCCGGCTGTTTCCCCAGGATATAGTCCACGATCATCGCCCGCATCAGCATCTGGGCGATGGCGGTGCCATTCCAGCCGGCGTCCTGGTTCTCACCTGTGGTGTGATAACCGGGCCAATGTTCGGTGCTCTTGTACCAGTCACGGTTATCCCGGCAGGCGTAGTAGTGCTCGTCGAGAACGTCATAGATCGTGCCCGTATAGTGGTACGTATGGCCGCTTTCATCGTTATACCAGGTAGTCGTTCCTTCAATGTCAGGATACGTACCCCATGTGGAAACCTGGAGTTCCAGGATTCCTTCAATAATCGTGTTCGAATATCCGTTGGGATTGCGGCAGGCGGGGCTATGGCCGATGGGAACGGCCACGTCGCCGACGTTGTGCATCATGTACTTCAGCCGCGTCGTCTCGTCCAGAGAGTCCCAGTCCTTGCCGTTGGGCGAGTCAATCCCCGGAATATAGGCGCGGGCTTCGACGTTGTCCCACTGTCCGTCCTGCCAGCCGCTGGCAGGTTCGCCGGTCCAGTCTTCAATCGTGCTGACGTTGCTGATTTGACTCAGCAGCGGCGCGACGACGGCATCGTCAAAAACCTGATGGCACATCGCCGAGTGCGAGGGTCCGCCCCAGCCGAAGGCGGTGCTGCTACTCAGCAGAAGAGACACCCCCAGAACCAGTGCGCAAAAATAGAGTATGTGTTTAGACATCATTGGCTCCTTTCAATATTGATGCCACAACAGCCGTTCCCGATTCATGTCCAACACATGAATGCACGGGGAGTAAAGATAGAAATGGGACATAAGCGTTCCCCGCGGGGCAGCCGATGGCCACCCCGCGAAAAAGGAACACCTTGTTTAAGAAGATTACAGGAGAAACAGAAAATCCGTTTTTACAAATTCTTATTTCCTGCGGCGCAGCAACGCAATACCACCGCCGGCCAGCAACAACGTCATCGTCGCCGGTTCGGGAACTTCTTCATACCAGACCTTCAGGAAAGGTGCATATTCCGGATTGGAGGCTTCGTAGGAATTTAAACCGGTTCGGGTATTGGTGCCGGACCAGGCATCGCCACGAAGAATGAATCCATAATTGTCCGCACCGTCAGACCAACTCTGCATGATATCCGTTACGGTCCAACTGATGGTGGTTGTCGTACCATAGGGAATATTCACGGTTTGGCCGCCAACGGTGGTATAATCCACACCCGCTTGCGGGCCGTCTCCACCCCAGGCGACGGTGTTATAGGCACGCCAATTCCAGCAAACTTCTCCTGCCGCCGCTGGTTGGCTGTTCTTATTGCCCATGTCCGTGATTTCCGTCGTCATGGCGTAGCAGTTGACGTTTCGGTCGCCCGATCCACTGGTGCTGTCAACCACCATTCCCAGAATCGCGTTTGTGATGGTCGAACCATACGGAATCAGGTTGGCGCCGCTCCCGAAAATATTTTTCCATTGGGAGAAGCCGATCAGTTCATCGGTAGAATTTTCCCAGCCGGTGGCGATGGTGCTACTCGCACCGTAGTTGTAGTTTTCCCGTCCGTTTTCCGCCCGAATGGTGCTATCCACCAAACCACCGTCGGTCACACCACTTTCTCCGAACCGAATAGAAATCACTTCCGCCGACGCGGAAGAACACACCACAGCCACAAGCATTAGCAATAGTAGTCCAATCGTTTTTTTCATTATTCCTTCTCCTTCTTCCATAGATCGTTTTTTCTCCAGTCGGCGGATTCCTCTCCGCCGGTGTCATCTCATATCCATCTGACCATCCCATCCCGCCGAGTCGATACCAGGCGGGATGGATTCACGGATCACATCGCTGATTTCACCCGTCGCGCCACCTCCTTCCGGACATCTCGGTAGTCTTCATTTTTTGATCTCGTAAAATATCGATATTATTTCTTACACAAACGTTCATCGACCTTTTTATGTTTTCCGTTTGCTAAGCGTGTTGAGCGATCATTCGACCCACTGCAATTGGAACTTTCCGTCGGCGATATTCCGTTCCAGGTCACGACGGCCGCTGCGGATGTGTTCCCGCATGCGCCGCTCGGCTTCGTCGGGCCGGTTTTCCCGAATCGACTCCACAATCAGATAATGCGTTTCGGGCGAGAGTGGCACCTGCTCATTCATTTTGACCACCTTCCCGAGTATCTGATAACACTCCGAAAGCTGAATGAGCATATCGTTTTGGGAAAAATGCATGATCTTCTGATGAAATTCCCGATCCAGGGAATATCGTTCTTTTCTTTCTTCCGGGGGAAGTTGTCGCAGCTTCTCCGCGATCTGCTCCAGTTCGCGAACTTCCGCGCGGTTGGCGTGGTCGCAGCATAACCGGGCCGCCAATCCTTCCAACATCTCGCGGATCTCATACGCCTGGAGGAGCTTCCGCGCATCCACCTCGCGAACGAACGCGCCGAGCTGATCCTTCAACTCCACCATGCCCATCGCCCGCAATTCCAGCAAGGATTCGCGGATCACAGTCATTGACACTTTGTACTCTTTCGATAATTGAATCTGCGTCAAACGAGAGCCCGAAGGATAATCTCCGCGAAAGATTTTTCCCTGAATCGCATCGCGAATCTTGTGTCGGGATACCGTACTTGCCGACGACGACTTTTCCTTAATTGCTTTCATATATCATTTTATGCGATTTTGCACCAATCCGTTTCCTCAGGGGAAAAGAACCGCTTTTTTATCTGCTCTCCTAATTTCGAAAGTCTATCGAAATTTATTCTTTTTGTCAACCTTTTTTTTCTTTTTTAACAGGCTGAGCATTGCGAACACGGGGAAATACCGGGGGAATTCTACTGAAAAGAGCTTTTCACAATACAAAATCCCCCCTTATGCTCTCCGGGCATTTCGTTGACTGCCACCCTTGAAGATCGAAAAAACGGGATTCGCTTTTGGAAAAAAGGCCCGGCCTGATTCTATTGGACGTATTTCTTCCATATCCTGCCGATGTTTCGCAGGTCTTTCATTGGAATTTCCCTGGCCGACTGGCGGGGATACCAGGTCTCCGGGAACCAGGTGGAGTAGAAAATGCAGGGAACCCCGAGCGTATGGCTGCGGCAGGTGTAGTCCAGCCACTTGTCATACGCGCCATGAATCCAGTTGTCGGTGTCGATGGGAAATTCCGGCAAGGCCGCCCGCGAGAGGTCGCACCGGAGTTTCATGGCGGCATAGACATCCGTATCGGTATCGCCCGTATCGTGAATGCGCACCATGTCAAAGGTATCCCGGAAGTAGGGATGAACCGTGCTGCTGGTGATCAGACAATCGGATTTGGCGTTTTTGGCGGCATCGTAAATGTCACGCTGCAACTGTAAAAGCAATTCACAGCCCCATTGGTTATCGCGATACATGGAGATTTTTTGATTCGCGGTCCCTTTGAGTTCCGGGGTTCTGCCGAATTGCTCGCTGCTTCGCGGGTGGATTCTCGAAGGCGTATGCGACAGTTGGTCGATCTTGAAGCCGTCGGCGTTGAAACCGCCCTTGCCCTTCGCGAGCAGGCGATGGGTCTGCCGCCTGAGGAACTCGCGGTATTTCGGATGGGTCGGGTCGGCGGTCAGGCGTGTATCGCCCAGCCGGATGCACCATTCCTCCGGCAGGCCTTCGTGGAACCACGTGGCGATCCACAGGAGCACCTTTCGGCCTTTCTTGTGCTGGCCGTCGATAAATCCCCGCAGGTCGGGCCAGTGGTTGGGATAGGGCGTCCAGACGCCGGCATCGGACCAGCCCGCGTCGACGATCACCGTGCCGATGGGAACGTCGGCGGCCTCCAGGCGCTCGAGCCATTTCGTATACAGCCCCTGGGTGCAGTATGCCAACGCGTGGCGCTCGCCCAAACAGCCTTGCGGGCTTTCGAGATGCATGCTGATACCGACCTGATCGCCCCAGCCGCAATAGATAGGCCGATGCCACCAGTCGGGGGTTTGGGATTTTATCTTCGTCGGCGGATAGAGCAGCGCCAAGCCTCGGGCGAGAAGTTCGTGGTTGGTTTCGTCGTTCTCGGCGGGGATGATGTTCACGCGGATGTGTTTGCACGCCTTCTCGGGCGGAGTTCTACCCTCCAGGTCCAGTTTCACCGTCACGCCCGACCAGGCCGCATCGAAGGATGCGAAGCTCCATTGATGCCAACCCCGCCTGGCCGAAACGGCGATCAACGCTTTGTGAGTATCATTCTGCACGACAACGGCGTACGGCGCGGGGCTATATCGAGCAGCCGAGGTGGCGGTGGTTCTCATGCCGATCTCGATACGCTGCGGCACGTCATACGGCTCGGTTCGGTGCAGGTTGTCGGGACTGGGATTCCACACCCGGGCCGGCGAAAAGCCAAGCATTTTCGGGGAGATACGGAGTTTCAGGACATTGCCGACGATTTTGAAGTCGTTATATCGTATCACGGGAAAACTCGTTTCCAAAGTTTGCAATTATAGATGGCCTAACAAGTGAAGCCGCTCCACCAGCCCGCGTTTTTTATCTTCAGGACAATAGCAGATACGTTTAAAAAATCCAGTCCTATCCTTTTTCAATTCACAGGACACCCCGTCTGTCGTCCGTCAAAGAATCTCCAGCCGTTTTCCGGGCCAGTTGCCTGTTTCTAACTTTATCAGCAGTTTCGTCAGCAGCCGTCGGCCCATGGTT
>JAFGJE010000164.1 GCA_016929245.1 Phycisphaerae bacterium | reverse complement strand
TCTGCTCGTGAGTAGACAAAGCAAGCTAACCCCCGTACTCACCAAACGGTTACAACTCAAAAATTATCTCGTTTGCGGAATCGCTGCGACGGAGAAAGAGACAAGAAAGTCAACGGCGCCGAGCGGCAAGCCGACACGCAACCCGGCTTGCCGCTCGGCGCTGTTTGGAAAGGAGAAAAGTGTCCGGTATTATTTTCAAGAACTTGTCCCGGTCTCTCGCGTGGACGATTGGCGGATGGTACAATCCCGCGGCGACATTTTTTTGTCGTCCGAAAGGAATCGCATATGATCGTCGTTCACGTCACGCATGAGGCGGTGGAAAAGATCGGCGGGATCGGCACGGTGATCGAGGGTCTCACGACCGCCGACGCCTACGCCGAGAAGGCGACGCGGACCATTCTGCTGGGACCGCTGTTCACGACGGATCGTCCGCTCGAGGAGCGCCTGGGCGACGGCGGCGACGTGATCTACAGCAGCCTGGACGAAGTCCGCCCGCCCGAATGGCGCGACAAGTTTTCGCACGTGGAACGCACGTACGACGCGGGTGTGATCTACGGCCGTCGCCGGTTGCACGAACCCTACAGCGGACGGATCGTCGAAGTCGAGGTGCTGCTGGTGGACGTGTTTCACGCGAACAAGCCGCGGCTGGACCTGTTCAAGGGACGCCTGTGGGAAAAATTCAACATTCCCTCGCACGAATTCCAGAACACGTGGGAATACGAGCAGTACGTGCGCCTCGCGGAGCCGGGCCTGGAGGCGTTGCGAATCGTCGGCGCCGACGGTGTGGACGAACCGGTGCTGATTCTCGCCCACGAATACATGGGCATGCCGACGGCCCTCAAGGCCGTCCTTGACGGACGCCGGAACGTCCGGACCGTGTTCTACGCCCACGAAGTCGCGTCGGTTCGCCCGATCGTGGAAAAGCTGCCCGGCCACGACACCATGTTCTACAACGTCCTCGGCCGCGCCGAAACGAAGGATCAGACCCTCGAAGACGTGTTTCCCCAGGTGCGGGAGAACTTCAAGCATCCGCTGGTCAAGGCCGCTCGGTATTGCGATCACGTATTCGCGGTGGGCGATCACATCGCCTCGGAGCTGAAATTTCTCGATTCGCATTTCCTTCGTCCCGGCATGATCGACCTGGTCTACAACGGCATCCCCGCCGAAGAGATCACGCTTTCGCAGAAGCAGCACAGCCGGGCGCTGCTGAAGGAATACGCCCGGAACCTGCTGGGCGAGGAACCGACGTGGATTTTCACGCACGTCGCCCGCCCGGTGTTGAGCAAGGGCATCTGGCGCGACCTGCGCGTGCTGCACGAGATGGAATCGCTCCTGGCCAAGCGCGGCGAGACGGCGGCGTATTTCATGCTCGGAACGCTGGGCGGAACGCGCCGCGGGCGCGACGTGCGACACATGGAGCAGACCTACGATTGGCCCGTGAATCACGAGGAGGGATACCCCGACCTGTGCGGCGGGGAGGAGGTCGTCGGGGAAACGTTCAAGATTTTCAACGAAACGCACGCCGCCTCCAGGGCGGTGCTGATCAACCAGTGGGGATTTTCGCGGCAGGCGTGCGGATATCACGTGCCGGAGGAGGCGACCATCGCCGACCTGCGCCGCGGAACGGACCTGGAATTCGGCCTGAGCGTGTACGAACCGTTCGGGATCAGCCAATTTGAACCGTTGAGTTTCGGCGCGCTGTGCGTGGTGTCGAACGTCTGCGGCTGCATGGGCTTCGCGCGGGAAGCGATGGGCGAGAAACCGAGCGAGAACATCATCGAGGGAAATTTTCTTCAACTTCCGGCCCGCATCTCGCTCCAGGAGGTGCTATCATTGGATATACGGCGGCGGGACGAGATCGAATCTCTCGAGGCGCGTCGGTTGGCGACGATCATTATCGACCGCCTGCCGCGTACGGACGAAATGGTATCGCGTCGACTGGCGGAAGGTTGCGCCTTGGCGCGACGGATGAGCTGGCAGCGCGTCGTGCGGGAATATTTCCTGCCGAGTCTCGACAGGGCGGCCCGCGAACGGGAAGATCTGTAATTTCAGGAGAGCGACGACGATGAAATTATCACTGGCGGCGGAGTTGGCGGTTCGCGGGGCGCTGGTACTGGCCCAGCAGCACGGAAAGGGGCCCATCACACTGGCGGAGGTGTGCGAATTGCGCGACATGTCGCGCGAGTATCTCGCGAAGGTGTTCGGCCTGCTGTCACGGGCGGAACTGGTGACGCCCATTCGGGGGAAAAACGGCGGATACGTTCTGGCGCGCGATCCGAAAGACATCAGCCTGATGGATATTTTCGAGGCCGTCGAAGGCCCGCAGTATCTCAACTTCTGCGTACACGATCCTCCCCAGTGCGACCAGGTGGAAACCTGCAAGGTGCACCGGATGTGGGTGGATTTGCAGGAAATCTTCGAGGAACGTCTCCGCTCGACGACACTGGCGGACTGTGTGTAACCATCGATTCTCTCACAGTACCGACGAGAGTTCTTCGATGGTGTACTCGGCGGTTTTGTTGTCGATGTCCAGCTCAAGCGTCGCGCCGGGTTGTTTGCCCATGAGGGTTTGTCCCAGGCGAGTGGTGTAGGAGTAGATGCGCCTGGCGGGATCGGAATCCCAGGGTCCGAGAAATCCCACGGTCAGTTCCGCTCCGTCGGCGCGTCGCAGGCGAACGCGCGATCCGATCCCGACGTGATTGCTCGGAACGTCCTCCGGCTGAATGACGCGCGCGGCGGCCAGCTCGTTTTTGATCTTGTTCATCCGCGCGGTGAGCATGTCGCGTTCGGCGATGGCGGCCTCCCAGTCGGCGTTTTCCGACAGGTCGCCCTCCGCCGCCGCTTCGCCGATCTGCTTGGCGTTGGCGGGGATTTTCACGTCGCGGATTTCCTTCAGGTCGTCTTCGCGCGCGTTGATCGACGCTTGCGTGGTCCAGATGATCCTCTCGTCTTCCCAACGGGCGAGTTTCTTCTCCAGGAACAGCTTGTGATGCTTCTGCCGCAGCAGGTGGAGCATCTTGTCGCTGACGGTCTGCGCCAGACCGTCCGTTCGCTCGATCTTCGTCTTCACGACCGCGCCCATGTGTTCGTCGATTTCCTCGATCACCCTCTTGAAACTTTTGTAACCGCCGGCGGACAGGGCGGAACGGACCTTTTGACGGGCGTCGCGCCGGGCGTCGTTGTCGCCGGTCCAGTGGTGGTCGATGTCGAACAACAGGTCGAGAAGCTTGACCAGGATCGTCGTTCGGTTCGGCAGGCCGGGAATTTCCACGCCCGGACCGGCCCAGGCCCAGAGGCACAGGTTGATATTGTGTACGGCGTCGTTCAGCGCGTCGGTCACGGCGCCGTGAACCACCGGCGCGTCGTCGAGTTCGACCAGGACCGCCGCGACGGCGTCGAGTTGTTCCACCGGGGCCAGGCGGAGCAACTGCTCGAACTGCTCCCCGGCGGAGGGATGCTCCCGCAAGGCCTGCAAGGCGATCGGCCAAAGCTCCGCCGCCGATAATCCCGCGATGACTCCGGCGGCCCGGTCGATCTTCGCCAGAACCTCGGCGGGTTTCGGCGCGTCGGGGGGCGTTTCCACACCGAGCGATCGCGCCGCCGCCAGCGACAGGGCGCCCTCGAAGGCTTCGTTGGGCAGTTTTTCCAGGCATTGTTCGGTGCGCTGAAGAATTCCCCGCACCGCCTGTCGGCAAATTTCCGGGTTGGGTTCCGCTTTGCGAGTGGTCGTTTCGCGAAGATACGCCTGCAGCACGCCGAGGTAATCCAGCGGGTGGTAGGCTTTTTTCAGCGGTTCGGCGAATTCCTCCTCCACGCTTCGCCCTTGCGAATGATAAATGATCGTTACGGGTGTTTTGCCTTCCAGCAGGAGGTTTTCGCATTTTTTCGCGGCCGTCCGCGCCCGACCCCACCAGCTGCTCCACTTGTCCGCGGCGATGTACTTCGGAACGACGTAGTCCTTCAGGTCGTCGGAATTGATCCGTCCGCCGCGGGACTGGCAGATGCTGATGAGCACCGAGGCGATGTCTTTCTGGAACAGGCGTTCCATGGCGGCGGGATCCGTGTGCTGGAGGACGCGGAAATCGTCCGCCGGGAGCAGGTCGAATTCATCCGCGAGCCGTTTCGGTTCGAGGGTGGCGGCTTGTCCCTCGTCGACGAACTCGTATTCGCCCAGGCCGGAGAATCGTTCCACGCGGATGACGCGCCCGTCGAAACGATTCGCCATGTGCGCCGGAGGTTGAATCGCCAGGCAGATATCCAGCGTGCGGATCGCCCGCTTGGGCGATTGGCCCGACTCCAGGCCCGCGGAGGAATAGATCGCGTCGAAATGTTCGCGCCCTCCGTGCACCTGCTTGTAGAGGTCGGCGGTCTGCTTGCGGAGTTCCTCGCTGGAGGGGACCGCCAGAAGGGCGGCCTTGGCGAGCGCGAGTTTATCGCCCGGTTCGAGGCTTTCGGATTGTTCCATCATCGCCCATCCGAGGGTTTCGGCGGAATCTTCCTTCCCCGCGGCTACGAAAGCCGTCAGCGCTTCCTGGACGTCTTCGGGACGAATGGAACCTTCGATGGCTTCCATCCAGAAGTTTTCCGCTTCGCCGAACGCGCCCCGGCCGAGACAGTTTTTTATCTTCTCAACGTTCATATGCGCCCTCATGTCATTTGTGGGGGCATATCATCGCATCTCGTCGGGCGGATGTCCACACCGGAAACGGCGCGTCGGTTCGGATCGCGGATTATTTTCGCTCGAATGTTCCGCTGCCGGGCAGGTTGTCGCCGGTGCGCCAATCGCTCTTCCACCACAGTTGCGCGCCGCCGTCGGCGTCGAAATCGTCCACAGCCACGTTCAGCCGGAACGATTTCCAGTCTTTTCCCTGCTTGCTTTCGAGATAGGAAACGGGAACGGCGATTTCCGTGACGTGTCCCGTCGGGGTGCGGACGGAAACAACCTTCGTGCCGGTGGGCAGGTTTTTTTGTAACCAGATCTGCATCTTCTTGCCTTTCCTTGCCGGTGCGACGGCGATCGGAAGCAGATCCTTCCAATCTTGTGCGCCGCCTTGCTTGCCTAATGGATTGGCGTTGATGCGAACTTCCACACCGTCCTGATGCCAGGGATTCATGGACGGCGGAGAAACGACGTCATCGAAGGCTTCCACGGCGACGTAGAGGTAATCATTGTCGTAGGCGACGCCAAAACGGAATCGGCCATCCTTCGGGCCGTGGTGCGTTTTAGGATTGTGCAACACCTGCGTTGGCTTGGATACGTTATACGAAAGATCCGGCCAATCGTTGAGTTTTCCGTCGATGGTGATCCTGCTCGTTACCGGCGGGCAGGGAAATTTACGAGGGAGGACACCGGTAGCGCCACGGTCGCTTTTCATAAAAGGCTTCAATCCTTCCAATTGGTATTCGACGGAAATCGTATAGGGAATCCGCGTAGCGGTTTTCATACGATCTGGTGATAGTTGCAGTTGCAACTGGCATTTATGAACTGCGCCGGCCTTTATATTCTGAATCTGTTCCTTCGGCGCGACCCTCACACCCTTGGGGGGCGTAAAAACCAGTCTCACCTTGGCCGGAAGGTCAGCGGTATTTTTTAAGTGTAATGTTGTTGTGATCGTTTCGAGGGATTCTTCCGAAAGGAATACCGGTTCTGCGGAAATCGTCACACCTTGCTGTACGTGTGGCGCATACTCCAGCGGAATCGACGGCCGAACATCCCACGGCAGGATGCCGTTCAATTCCAGATTGGCGATGATTGGTTCTTTGTCGTTTTTTCGGAGCGTTACCCAGACAATTTCGTCAAACTGTCCCGTTTTCGGACCATTCAAACAACTGGCGCCACCGGTTGTGGCGAGGACGAAATACTTACGTTCTTTTTTGGTAAAGGAATAATAATTATGCCAATGTCCAGCAAAGACAGTGTAAGGCCGATCAGCGAGCAGCGTTTCAATTTGCTCCCAGTCGGGGTGCGGTTTCTTCGTTGTCACAAACAAAGGCTGGTGCAGGAACACGAACGTCCAGCGTACCTTCGGATTGGACGCCAACGCCTGCTGGACGTAGGCAACCTGTTCCTTGCTGATGTTGCCGCTTGGCGGGTCTTCCGTGCAGAGCGCCAGGAACAGCACGTTCTTGTACACGAAGTGATAATACGGGCGTCCGCGGCGTTTTGGATACCATTTTTTCTGGACGCTGTTGCTGATGTCGTGATTACCGACGACGTAAAAAAACGGCGCTTGCAGTTTGGCGACCAGCCCGTCGAATTCATCGGCTTGCTGATTCAGTATCGAGAGATCTTCCGTGTATCCTTCGATCAGATCGCCCACGCACATCACCAGGTCCGGGGCCATCAGGTTGGCCGCCTGCACGCCCCTGGCGAACACGCCCTCCCGATGCCCACCGGTGCGGTCGGAGAGGATGACGAACCGCAATGCCCCGGTATCGTCGGGAAAGTTGAGATTCGTCCAGGGATACGGCGGGCCTTTGACGTCCGAGCGAAACTCGCCCGACGTTTGACACAACGCGGCTGGGACAAGACTAACCAGTACGACAATCGTCAGAAAACAGCGTTTCATAGGTCACCTCATGGCGGAAAATGCGCGGGAATAATTCCATTTCGATAAACGGCCATGAGTGTACGATTATTGCCGTCGTTACGCCAGTTTCTTGCCCTCCGCCGCCCAGAGCATTCCGCGAACGGTCATGTCCAGCACGTGCGGATATTTCGTGAATTCCTCCGCGACGTGGCCCAGGGCGGAATAGAACACGCGTCCCTTGCCCCAGGTTTTCGTCCAGATGCAGGGCATGGTGATCACGTGGCCGTCGTAGTCGTACAGCGTTTCCGCGAGCACGTTGATTCCCGGATCGACGATCTGGTAATACTGCTCGGAGTTGTAGGTGAATCGTCGCGGCAGGGCGGCGGTGATGGGGTTGGTCGTCTCCGTGACGTACACTTCGTATTCGCCGACGTGCGGATGGCTCATGAACTGTCCGCCGACCATCCACTGGAATCCGTGGCAGCTTCGCATGGAGTCGCCCATGCCGCCGTGGGTTCCCGCGACGCCCACACCGGCGCGAACGGCTTCGTTCAGGCCTTGCCATTGCTCTTTCGAAATTTCGCCCATCGTCCATTGCGGAATGATGACGTCAAGGGTTTGGAGTTTCTCCGCGTCCAGGAACGAATCCAGCGTGTCGGATCGCTCAACCTCCACGCCTTTTTGCTTCAAGGCGGCTTCGAAAACCTTCGATACTTCTTCCGGTTGATGGCCGTCCCAGCCGCCGTAGACAATCAATGCTTTCATTTTGGTTCTTCCTTTTCAAGATTGTTTGGGCTCCGCGAACCACGGCACCCTTGTATATATGAATTTATTCGTCCAATATTCCCGGTAAGAGTCCCATCGCCATGGGCGCGGGACGTTCGACGGTGCTTTGCACGTCGTAGTATTTGCCGATGTCGCTGGCGATATGGAACGCGTGGAACAATTCCAGCACGTGGTACGCCAGTTCCCCCGACGCCCGGTGAGGCCGACCCGATTGAATCGCGTGGGCCATGTCCGCCAGGCCGAGAGAACGACTGTTGTCCGGGTAGTTGTGCGTATAAGGAATTTTCGTCTTCTCCCCCTTACGCTGCCGATTCACGAATACCTCCTCGCCGAAACTGTTGGGATTGGGAACGGTGAGAGTTCCCTCTTCGCCGTAGATTTCGATACAGGGAAGCGAGGAGGAAACCACGTCGAAACTCATAATCACGGTCGCCACCGCGCCGTTGACGAAATCCACCGTCCCGGCGACGTGCGTCGGAACGTTCACCGGAATGACCTTGCCGTATTTCACGTCCACCGTCATCGTTCGCGTGGGGAAGCTCTTTTGCGCCGAACCGCACACCCGCCGGGCCGGTCCGAGAAGCTGCACGAGATCGGTCAGGTAATACGGGCCCATGTCGAACATCGGCCCGCCGCCGGTTTCGTAGTAAAATTCGGCGTTCGGGTGCCAGCTTTCATGGCCTCGACAGGTCATAAATGCCGCCGCGGCGACGGGTCGTCCGATCCATCCGTCGTCGAGGAGCTTCCGCGCGGTCTGATGCCCCGCGCCGAGGAACGTGTCCGGCGCGCACCCGACGCGAAGATTCTTCTCCTTCGCGAGGGCCAGCACCTTCCGCGCGTCTTCGAGCTCGATCGCGAGGGGTTTTTCAAGATAGACGTGCTTGCCCGCGTTCAGCGCCGCGAGGTTCACTTCCGTATGCGCCGCCGGGGTGGTCAGGTTCAGAATGATCTCGATTTGGGGATCCTGGAGTAGTTCCTCCACGCGGCAGGCGCGGGGAATTCCGTATTTTTCCGCCTGCGCCCCGGCGCGGTCCATGTTCAGATCCGACAACGCCACAACGTCCAGCACGGGGAAACGTTTTTGGATTTCCAGGTAGGCGCTGGAAATATTCCCGCAACCCACGACGCCGATTTTCATTGGACGAACAGCCATGAAATGCTCCAAAGGATAATTCGTGCGGCGGGACGGAACCCCGCCGCCCCCAACAGAATGTTATTTGTATTTCGCCGGCAGACTCTTTCCGAGTTTGGCGCCGCGGACGGTCAGGTCGAGGATATGGATCGGACGGCGCGACCATTCGGGCGTGATCACGAGTTTCTCGCCTTTGACCATGTGGTCGGCGATATTTTTATAATAGGCATCCCAGTCGCTTTTGCGGTTTTTGCCCCGCTTGGTAATTCCGTTGGGCGTCATGACGGTAAACGTGTCATGGTTGAATAGGTACGTTCCTTTTGTGCCCGTAATTTCCAGCCAACCGCGATCCTTGCTCTTGGAATTCACGTCGATCTCCGAGATGGTCAGTTCCAGCCATTGCCCGCTTCGGAAGCGGACGACGGCATGGGCTTCGTCCTCGTTGGTGTCCTTTTTCCAGTGGAGTTGATCCGCCCAGAAACCGTTTTTCGCGAACCCCGTCACCTCGACGATGTCCGAGTCGATCAGTTGCAGCGAATATTCCAGCAGGTGCACGCCCCAGTCGTAGAGGATGCCTCCGGAGATGCTCTTGCTCGAGCGCCACCAGTCGCGGGGTTTTCCATAGCCGCCCATATGGGCTTCGATGCGGATGATCTCGCCGATCTCGCCGCGACGGATGCGCTTGACGGCTTCCAGGATACAGCCGTCCCAGTGGCGGTTGTGATAGGTGGAAAGCACGACATCCCGCTTCCTCGCTTCGGCGATCATGCGGTCGCATTCGTCGGTCGTGATGGCGAGGGGTTTTTCGCAGACCACGCTTCGCCCGGCCCGGAGACATTGCAGGGCGAGTCTCGCGTGCGTGTTGTGGGGCGTGATGATCGTGATCAGGTTGACGTCGGATTTTTTCAGCATCGTCGCGACGGACGTGTACGTCTCGATACCGGGAAATTCCTCCTTCGCCACCACCAGTCGTTTCGGATCGATCTCCGCGACCGCCAGCGGGGTCATGCCCGCTTTGTGCATCTGTTGCAGGTGGCACTTGCCCATATTAAACGCCCCGCCGTACCCGATCACGCCGACGCGAATGTCTTTCGCCTGTTTGAATCGCTTCATGTCTGATGTACCCGTTTCCGATTTTGCCCGAGAACCTTACCGCAAGACCACTCGGGGAAAAAACCAAATGTTCAATTATTTATCACAATATAATTACTTTTTTACTTAAACAATGGAGTTTATAATCTTCTTTATGGACTATTTTCGCATTCACCTGGAGTCCCTCCCGCGCCAGTATCCGATGGAACTCTCGGTGGGAAACATTGGATACCTCCCACGGAAACGGGAGTGGGTGTCTCATGAGTTTTCGTCCTTTAATTTTTCCTTCATTCTCCGCGGCGGCGGGGTGTATCGAAAGGGAGGGCGAACCTGGGCGGTGAACACGCCGTGCGTGATCACGCAATGGCCCGGGCTTCACGTGGAATACGGCCCGGAGGACGAATGGGAGGAGCTGTACCTGATCTATCGCGCGGAGCTTCAGCCGTCGCTCGAAGCGCGACGTTTCGCCGATCCGGATCGGCCGGTGTGGTATGTCCGGGAGGCGGCTTCGCTGCGCCGGCGATTGGTGGAGCTGATGGACCTATTCAAAGACCTGCAGGCCTTCGGCCGGGCCGATGAAATCGACCGCGTGTGCGAGCGAATGATCTTCGAGAGCCTGATCAGTGAAAGTCGCCCCAGCCTCACGCCGCTGGATCAAACCATCCTGGAGATTCGCTCGTTCGTGGAGGAGCATTTCACCGAATGGATCGACTTCGATTTCCTGGCGGCCGAACACGGCTTGAGTCCCGCGACGTTTCGCCGCCACTGGGCGCGACACGTCTCCCTGCCGCCGTCGAACTACGTGACGCACCTTCGCATGCAGCAGGCCTGCCGGATGCTCGCGGAGACTCCTCAACCCGTGGGGGACATCGCCCGGGCGGTCGGATACGAGGACGTGCTCTATTTTTCCCGTCGATTCCGCGGGATGGTGGGCGAAACCGCCAGCGAATATAGAAAACGAAATCAATTTCACGCCTCGTGACGGTTCCGTCAGGAATCCCTTCGGGCGATTCCCCCCGCGCGAATGATGGGATAATCGGAGGAAAACCGCGATTATGACAAAGGCGTCAGTTGCACCGGTCCCAGCAGTCCCGATGGTTCGACGGGCCAATCGGCGGCGTTGAACGGTTCATACTCCCGGTTGACGAAGTTGATATCCTCGAAGATTTTCCATTCCACGCCGCGCCGATCCAGGTCGCGGATTCGATTGGCCGCCAGGTTCGTCACCTCGATTTCCAGTTCGTTTCCTTCGGGACGCATGTCGCGCAGGATGGTCTGGAAGGTTGGACCGATCAGCGTGTCGATGTCCGTTCCGTTGAAGCGCACCCGGGCGGCGGCGTGGACGTCCCCCAAATCCAGCAGCCAATCCCGGTGTTCCGACGGCGCGTTGAATGAGATTCGATAAACCGCCGTTCCGGCGAATCTCTCGGAGGCATCGTTTTCTTTCGTCCAGGATCGCGGCGCGTGGGTTTCATACGAAGGGGGCAGTTCCGGTCCGCCTTCGAGGAACTCGACGCGCCATTCTCCCCGCAACGGCCGCGCCGAACCCGCCGGGTCGATATACCGCCGGCTTTCAAGGCCGTCGCTTGTTTCGCGGGAGGTTCGCAGGATCACCGACTCGCCGGGTTGAAGCTGAATCCGCGCCTCCAGGACGTCGGTCCGCCGCGTTTGCGCCGCGCCGACGTTCCCCGACATGGGGTCCATCACCGTGACGGATTCGCACGCGACCGCCGGTGGAATCCACGCGTCGACTGCCTTGCTTCCCCGGTTGACGATGAAGTAGTAATGTCCCGTTTCGTGCGAACGCCGGATATACAGCAACTCCGGAATATCGACCAGCCTCTCCCGCCGAACGCCCAGTTCGCCGAGGGCCGCTTCCAGGTCGTCGCGGCATTGCATTTGGTTTTTCAGGGCGGCGAATCGCGATCGTCGCTCCTCCAGCCGGGCCCATCCCGGAACGTCCGCGGGCGCCGGAGAGACGAACAGGACACGCGCGCCCTGTCTCGCCAGGTTCATCAAATGTTCCAGCGTTTCGACGGGCAGGAATTTGCAGGGCGGTACGACGATCCCCTTGAACGTGACGCCGCCGGAGGCAACACCGTCGCCCGCGGCCTTCAGTTCCGCGATCTGCCGGTCGGAAATGTAATCAAATCCGTACCCCCTCCTCCAGAGCTGTCGATAAGTGTTCATGGCGGCGATCGGGGTCAGCCAATCTCCGCGGATATCCTGCTTCTGGGCTACATTTCGCGTCGGATCGTGCAGGATGTCGTGGATGGGGAAGTACACGAGCAAATCGTTGGACGGCTGACCGGCTTGCAGGATCGACTGGCAGCGTGCGACATATTCATTGAGTTTACCGAAATCCCGCCAAAGAGTATTCCGCGGATTCAGTTGCGACGAAGCGTAGAACACCCAGCCGGGCCATTCCGCGTCGTCGGGCGAATACGCGGTTCCATGATACACGTGATGATTGATCCCCGCGACGAACAGCAGATCGATGAGGCTTTTGAGGTCGCCCAGCGTCACGTGAAAATGCTCCTTCAGCCAGGTTCCCGTTTCCGAGGACACCAGCGTTTTTCCGGTGACATGGGCTGCCGACGAGGCGAACTTCGACATCAACGGCGTGTCAAACGTGACGTTCATAAACGATTCCGTTTCCGGAATGTCGGCCGCGGCGTAGAAGTCCAGCCAGTTGCCCGGGGTGCCATGCGCCTGGTTGCGGCTGAGCTGTCCGAGATCGTGACACCAGCGCGACCAGGGAAGAATAAAATTCTCCAGCGCCATTTCCGACAGCGTCAGTTGCACGTCGTGCCTCACGCGGGCGCAATAGTCCGGGTCTCCCTCGCCGAGAAGCGCTCCCAGGTGCTCCTGAAGATCATAACCGCGAAGTTCACGAAAGGTTTCGGGCACTTCCCGGCAGGCGCTGGAATCGTATTCCCAGGAATCGTGAAACTGCGCCCGGATGCCGAGATTTGAAAACGCCGACGTGAAGTGATCGATGACCGCTTGCAGCGAAGCACGGTTAAAGGGATTGAAGGTTTTTCCTTCCCCGCCGGGTCCGGGACGCTTCACCATTTCACCGGACGGTTTCGACGCGAACGAATAACCCGAAGGGGAGTCGGATGGTTCGACCTGGAATTCCGCGGCCGCGATGTCGTCGGTAATGAATTGTCCCCCGATGCGCCAGCCGCAGCCCGGCGGAAGGTCCACTTTCATTCCGAGACGGTGCGCTTCTAAAATCGCGTGCCGGACCATCTCCTGCCAGGTTTCAGACAGGTATTCAATCGCGCGACGCTCCTGCCCCTTCACGCCGTAGATACTGGTGATTTCCACGCCGCCCAATCCGGCCTGGCGATACGTCTCCAGCAGGCGGGTGATGGTCGGTTTGTCCACGGCGGAACCCAGCCACCACCATCGCGTCCAGGGGTATGTCTCCGCGGTATATGCCGGCCAGTAATTCTGCTGATCCATGATTCTCATCCCGTCAAATCCCATACCATCGGGGGGTAGGTGAGTTGCCGATGCAATTCCTCCAGCCGTTCGGTGTCGGCATGAGGATAGATCGCGAATGCGAAGGTATGCGTTCCCTGATCGGTCACGGGATGCTCCGGCGTGGTGATCGGGGCGGGATCGTGATGGGCGACATACGGGCCGCGAAGAAGCGTCAGATTCACGCTGTTTCCTTCGACGCTGATGCTCGTCACGTCCGGCGCGACGACGCCCAGCGCGTGGTGGTCGTTGCCCAGCAGCGAGATTCCCGCCCAGGGATATTCCTTCCCGTCCGTCCGGCGCGGTAGGGGGCCGCCGCTGACCCAGTCGGTGCGGGCGGTGATCGCGCCGGGCAGGTCGATTCGCAGGCGCAGGCGCTGTTGCGCCTGGGCCCAGACGACCGACAAACCCAGCCGCAGGAACGGTTCGCCTTCGACGGCGGAAAGTCGCAGCCAGGCGCGGGAATTTCCGAACGTCGCCGACGCCCGTCGCGTCCAGCGGATCGGACCGGTTTCAACAGGCTCGGATTCCTCCGTCCAGGCGAACTGTCCGAGGAGGTCGTTGCCGAATCGATCAATGGCGGAGTGAGACCAGGTATCCGTCGGATCGTCGCACACCTCCAGCGTCGCGGAAAAGGCGTCGCCGCGAACCGTCGCGCCGGCGAGGTCAACGTTGGAGAGGATCGCGGGCGTCGGTTTCGCGTCGGGAGTCTGGTTCGCGTCCTTTCGCAGAAGAAAGGTGCGATACTCTCCCGCCGGGACGATCCACATCCAGAGCAGGCCGCGTACTCCCGCCAGGGAATCCGATCCCGTCAACTGCGAGGGAATCTTTCGTCCGGATTCATCATACAGGGAGATATCCGAATTTTTCGGCGCGTCATATTCCAGCCAGGGTTCGTGCCGGATCGGACCGGTGTACTCCGCTTCGGCGGGATTGAAGACGACGATCTTGTGCAAACCCGGTTCCGCTTCGCGGCGCAGGGCGCGTCGCGTGACGTCCGTCGTGACGTCCGTCGCCGTCGAAGCGGCGGCGTTGAATTCCGCGGCGCAGGTGAGGTTGGCGTCGGCGAGGCAGGTTCCGCCCAGCGTGTCGTGAAACTGGTTGAACAGGACGATTTCCTGGGCCTGTTCCACGCGACGGCGTTCCTCGTTGGTCACGCGTTCGGGGAATAGTTCCATCGTTCGACGGGCGCGCACCAGCGAGCGTTCCGCCTGGAACATGCCCAGCTTGATTTTCCGCTCAATGGAATAACATCCGATCGCGTGGTGCTGAAGTTCGTCCGCCACGACGGGCAGGGCGTCCATTCGCGGCGCGAGGGCGTCGAAGAACGCGCGCGGATGGCTGAACATCAGCTTCGCTCCGTCCACGGCGTCGGCGTGTTCCTGAATCCACTCGATCTGGGCCTTCGTCGGTCCGCCGCCGTGGTCGCCCACGCCGAAGAAACACATCGTGTCCGTCACGCCGTCGGGCAGATTCTCCAGCGATTGTTTGACGTGGTTGAATATCTCCACCTCGCGCGTCGTGTAGCAGTTGCGGATGCGGAAGGCGGTCACTTCCCGCCCGTCGGGGCTGCGCCAGCGGAAGAGGTTCGCGGGCAGTGTTTTTTCGTGCGGATGGGGACGCATCATCACGTACGCGTCGATCCCCGCTTCCCGCAGGAACGTCGGCAGGTACGCGGTATGCCCGAAGGAATCCACGTTGTATCCGACGGTCGTCGCCCGCCCGAACGCGTCGCGATAATACGCCTGTCCGACTTCGAGTTGCCGGCGGAACGACTCGGCGGAGGGAAGATTGCAGTCCGGCTGCACGACCATGCCGCCGACCAATTGCCATCGTCCCGCTCGCACGAACGCGCGAACACGCTCAAACAACTCCGGATCCAGCTGCTGGACGGTTTCGTGAAACCAGCGCGTGCTGCACGTGAAAATGAATTCCGGGTATTCGTCCAGCCGGTCGCAGGCGCTACGGGCGGTCGCCAGAACCGTGTCCACACCATCGGATTTTCGCCACAGCCAGATCGGATCCAGGTGCGCGTTTCCGATCATGTGGACGGTAACGGGGTTGTTGCTGCTCATGGGAAGGCAAGTCCTGAAAATCAGAGGAATTTCACGGGAAATTCCGACGTCGATCCGACATCCGCTCCTCCATCGAAGTATGTTTCGGGAGTGGCATGACTATAGCACGACATTCCCGAAACGCAAGGTGTTTTAAGAGAGATCAACGGCGGGAAAAACGCGGACAGGAATACTCATTATAAGACTTGTTGTTTTCAGTTTCTTTCGCCTGAAAGGCGTACATATCATAGCCCAGGGCAACGCCCTGGGTTAGTAAATTCCTACGATTCCGAGCCCTGTAAGGGCGAGACAATATGTTGCGCCCTTACAGGGCGTAAAAATATTTCAACCAGATCACCCAAGGCGTTGCCTTGGGCTATGTTCTACCAGCCCGTTGGGCTGAATATAAGAATTTTGATGCGAACGGCGGGAAAAACGCGTACAGGGCTTACGCATCTAAATTTTCCTTGGGTGGACCGGTGAGGATTTTGAGCAGGTAATCGTGGTCCCAGCCGCAATACAGGCGT
>JAFGJE010000163.1 GCA_016929245.1 Phycisphaerae bacterium | reverse complement strand
CCCGTTCCGATCGCCCAGACCGGTTCGTAGGCGACGGTCACGCGGGCCATGTCCTCGGCGGTCACACCCGCCAGACCCTTGCGCACCTGCCGTTCGTTGACTTCGAGGGTTTTTCCCGCTTCGCGCTCTTCGAGCAGTTCCCCGACGGCGAAGATCACTTCCAAGCCGGCGGCCAGGGCTTTTTGAACCTTTTTGTTGATCAGTTCGTCGGTCTCGCCGAAGACGTGCCGCCGTTCGCTGTGCCCCAGCAGAACGTACTTGCAGCCGACGTCCTGGATCATGGCGGCTGAAATCTCGCCGGTATATGCGCCGGAATCTTCGAAGTACATGTTCTGGGCGCCGACGGCGATGGTGCTGCCGGCGACGGCATCGACGATCGCGGGGATATACACGCTGGGCGGAATCACCGCCAGGTCCATCGCGTCAATGTCGCCGATGGTGTCCTTCAGGCCCGTCGCCAAAGCGACACCGCTATCTTTCGTGGTGTTCATCTTCCAGTTGCCGGCAATAAATTTCCTGCGAGCCATGTCGTTGTTTTCCTTCTATTGTGGCTTGGGCATCTTGCCCAAGGGTCGCAGGATCATCTTGATCCTGCACTATTTGTTTTTTTCACGGGCAAGATGCCCGTGATACGCTTGGGCCGGAGGCCCAAGCCACTTTTTATATCGCCTCACTCGCCCGCGGGAAGCTCCCCAGGACATGCAGTTCGTGACAGTGTTCGCGCATTTCCTCGATCGCGGCCCGGAGGTGTTCATCCTCCATGTGCCCTTCGGCGTCGACGAAGAAGAAGTATTCCCAGTTGCGCCGTTTGGAGGGGCGGTTGTCGATGCTGGTCAGGTTCACGTCGTGGGCGGCGAAGACGTTCAGCACTTCCGCCAGCGCGCCGGACTTGTGCTGCGTGGTGAACAGGATCGACGTTTTGTCGGCGCCCGTTCTACCGGTGGGCTTGCGGCCGATCACGAAGAATCGCGTCTGATTGTTCGCGTGGTCCTCGATATTCGCGAAAACGATCTTCAGGCCGTATAACTCCGCCGCCAGTTCCGAACCGATGGCGCCCATGTTCTGCTCCGCGGAGGCCATCTCGGCGGCTTTGGAACTGCTCGCCACGGGGATCAGCTCCACGCCCGTCAATCCCGTCGACAGCCAGTTGCGACACTGGGCGAACACCTCCGGCTTCGAGGCGACCAGCTTGATCCGCTCCGGCGGACAGTTCGCCAGCAGGTTGTGGTGAATTTCCACGACCACCTCGGCGCAGATATGCACGTCCGATTCAAGGAAGCTGTCCATCGTTTCGATCACCCCGCCGCCGAGGCTGTTCTCGATGGGAACGAGTCCGAGATCGCAATGGCCTCGCGCGACTTCGTCGAAGACCGCGCGAATGTCGGGTAAGGGAAAGTGCTCCACGGACGCGCCGAATTTCCGCATGGACGCCAGGTGGCTGAAACTGCCCTCCGGACCCAGGAATCCGATGCGAAGCGGTTTTTCCAGCGCGAACGAACCGCTCATCAGTTCGCGGTAGATCGCCTGGAGGGTTTTTTGCGGAAGCGGGCCTTGGTTGAGTTTGGCGAGGCGCTGCAGGACCGCCTGTTCGCGGTCGGGCGCGTAGATCGGCGTACCGTCGGACTGCTTGGTTTTCCCGACCGCGACGACCACCTCCGCGCGCCGGTTGAGCAGATCGACGATCTGACGGTCCAGTTCGTCGATTCTCGCGCGAAGCGCGGATAAGTCCATGTTGTCGAGGTTCTTGTCGTCTGCCATCGCCGTACTCGTCTTACGCGAAGCGAGACCGTCACCGGCTGCGTTATCAGCGCAGTGACATCCCGCCCCCAGCATAAGACCGTACTTTGTACCCCGCCGGGAGCCTTTCGTCAAGCCGTTTTTGGGCAAAGGATTATCCGTGTGTGAGAGGATACATTCCGACGGCCGCCTAAGGCCGTCAGGTTCTATCCTCGCGCACCGCGGAGAATAGAAAGAAAAAATATTGTACATTGTGGAACCAAATCCATTAGAATCCCCTTTCGGTTTGTTTCCGGTTTTGCGATTTTATCGCGGACCGGTATTCTTAGAATTGGACTTTGAGAAGAAATGAGGACGACCCTATGGCGAACATCATGAAAGCGTTGAAAGACGAAATCGCCCGCGTGGCGAAACGGGAATTGAAAAAGGACATGCTCCGCGTCCGACAGGACACGATCTGGCTGAAGAAAAACGTCGCCGACCTGAAACGGCGCGTCGTGGTTCTCGAGCGGGAAAACCGTCTGCTTCGCGTGAAATCCACCCGTCTGGAGAAGGAAACCACCCCTCCCGTCGAAAACCTTCAGAAGATGCGCATCACGGGGAAAATGATTCGCTCCCTGCGAAAACGCCTGGGAATCGCGCAGATCGACCTGGGGAAATTGCTGGGCGTCAGCGGACAGAGCGTGTAT
Organism: Phycisphaerae bacterium; assembly: GCA_016929245.1. Lineage (GTDB taxonomy): Bacteria > Planctomycetota > Phycisphaerae > SM23-33 > SM23-33 > JAFGEJ01. Next base: position 14,788 of record JAFGJE010000163.1, on the reverse strand, counting down.
CAATGGGAACGCAAAGACGACCGCCTGCGCCTGCGTGAAACGACGAAAACCGCGCTGCAGCGCATCCGCCAGATGGGCAAACGCGAAGTCCAGGCGGAGCTGGAAAAACTCGGCTAGCACTTAATTTCCGTTACCATTCCGTCGTTTTGGCTGTTTCCGGATTGCAATCGATATTGTATTCGCGGTTGGGTTTTTTCCCACTCCGCAACATGCGTGCAATGAATACAAACAGAAACACTATCCAACTGGGATTTTTTAGGAAAGGAGAGTTGTCACCATGAGGAACATTTCGATTCTGATCGTGTTGACGATAGTGACGTCCGCCTGGGCGGGATTGGGCGATCTGGGCAAACTCAAGAAACTGGTCGACAAAAAGGACGACAAAGCCGAGAAAAAAGACGGTTCCACCCAGGAAAACGAAACCAGTAACGCCTCCGAGCCGGCCGACCCCACCACGCCGATCAACAAACCTGAAGACGTCGATAAAGGCGGAAAAGAGAAGTCCATCTGGCACGACGCGAAGGTCGGGTGGATGGTCAAAAACAAGATGATCAATGATATGGCGATGAAGATGGAAGTCGTGGAAGTGAAGGATCGCGTGATCCTGATGAAAAGCACGATGTACCAGAAAGGCAAGCCCGTCTCCAAATCGCTGATGTATTACACTAAGTTTGACAAGAAAGCCGAGGGCAAACCGGAGCAGAAAACGGACGTTGAAATCACCGAACTGCCCGACGAGACGCTGAAGATCGGCGACAAGAAAGTTAAATGTAAAGTGACCAAATCCGTGATGAAATCCAACGGTAAAATCATCACCTCCACCACCTGGATGAGTAAGGACGTCCCCGGCGAAATTGTTAAGTCCCAATCCGACGGCATGGGGAAAATGCAGGTGATGACGGAAGTCATCGAATTCAAAAAATAACGACTCCCCCTACGGCTGGAATTGATATCCGTTAGAAAAAACCCGCGAAACTCGCGGGTTTTTTTTCGTCGATTCAAAATCCGTACACGATCACGTCGAGAGTCGCCAAAACGCCGACGAGGACGAACTCCACGTACAGGAGTTTAATCTTCGGTTCGTAGTGACGCCGCACCGCCGCCCAGATCGCCACGATCAGCACCACCGGCAAGCCGGCGGCGTAGAGGGTGCGACAGCCCAGAAACACCGGTCCCACCAGCGCCGCTGCGCCCAGCAAAATCAGCCACGACGCCACGAACAGCCAGGTGCGAGGCCGTCGCTGCACCCGGTTTTTCCGACGCAGCACCTGCGCGTCGGTCTTACGGTCGCGGATGTCCCGCAGCAACTCGAAGGCGTAGGACGACAGGAACATCCACACGGAAAAGGGCAGGAGTGTCCAGGCGCGAGATCCCCACGCCCCGCCGGAAAACCCGATCGCCAGCGGATACAGACTCGTCATCAGCATCGCCACCATCCATTGCTTCCCCACGCCGAGACGCTTGGAAAACGCGTCGTAAAGCAGCAGTCCCATCGCCACCGTCCAGAATACGGGCGGGAATGCGGCCGACCCGACGAACGAGCCGACTGCCACTCCGAGCACCCACAATCCCAGGCCGACTACGGTGGCGGCGGTTCCCGACACCTGTCCGGCGGGAATCGGCCTATCGGGAGCGCCGAGGCGGTCGAATTCCACGTCGGCGGCGTCGTTCAGCACGTACGCCCCGCTGATGAGCAATCCCAGAGCGGCTGTGGCGGTCCATGCGACCGGCCAAACGTCGCCCATCTCCCCGCCGCGGGCGTAATACACCGTCAGCAGAAAGGTTAGCGCCATCGGAACGCTGTAATGCAGCCGGCACAGGCGAAAATACGAAATCAGCTTCATCGCGCGTCTCCTGAGGTATATATCGAGCAAATCCGGGGAAGAACTTGACGGGGGTTTCAGCCTTGCGGCGAGCAAAAAGCGGTTCGGGAGGGGGTTGGAGCTTGCGCTTTGGTTATCGGAAGTTCGAGCGAAGAAATTCATTTTTTTCAACAAAAAAAGATGAGAAATGGTACAATGTTCGCTAATGAGGAGGTTGGCCCACGAGGAGATTATTCGGGCCAACGGATCGTTTCGGCTGTCTGGAAGCGGAAACTGGAAATCGGAGGTTGGGGTGCGGCTGTTGTTTCGCGCCCCGAGGAAAATCTATAACTCCCTTTTAGATGGGATGTTAGGGAACTTTCGCCTTTCCCTTTCGTCCGAAGGAGATGTCAGTCCATGGGTATATGCAGTCGTCGAATGAAGAATCGTTCCCTCACGCGCGAAGAACTCCGAGCCCAGACGCTGCACCCCGCGAGATTCGAGATGCTCGAACCCAGGCTGATGCTGGACGGTCTGCCGACGGCGAACTTCGATTCGTTTTTTAACGATCCTCGTTTTACGGAAAACTGCGCGGAGGTGTTCATCCCGGCTGAGGAATTCCTGGCCAATGACACGCACGAAGATCCCAACGAAACTCTCACAATCGTCGGCGTGACGCAGCCGGCATCTTCGACGGTCGATCCCAAAAATCACATTTGTGGCACGGCGAGAGTCGGCGAACAGGGTGGGATCGCGGGGATTTTCTATCAGCCGGATCCGGGCGTCACCGGATTTACCACGTTTTTTTACACCATTGAGGATTCCGCCGAAAATACGGACGACGCCCAAATCATCATCAACGTCAACGCGAATCCCGTCGCCGTCGACGACACCGTGTACGTCAACACCGCCCTGACGCAGTCCATTTTCCACCCGCTGGTCAATGACAGCGATGATGGAGGAACTTTTACTCTTACCGCGGTGACGCAGGGCGCGCAGGGTTCGGTGGAAATCGGCGACGACGGGCAAACGATTCTCTACACGCCCGATGAAGGCGTCGCGACGTACGACGACACGTTCACGTACACCATCACCGACAATCTGGGCGCCACCGCGACCGCCACCGTGACCGTCGCGGAAGGTTTCGCCGCGGCTAACGACGCGCCTGTTGTCATCGAGGACTCCGCGGAGAACGTGCTGGACGTGCTGGGCAACGACGCGGCGGAGGCGACGACCATCACGTCCACGACCAATCCGACCTACGGTACGTTGGTCAACGAAGGAACCCAACTGAAATACACCCCCATGGCGGACTTCTACGGCGAGGAAACATTCACCTACACCGTGGAGAACGCCGAGGGAAAGAGCGTGACGGCCACCGTGACGGTCACCGTCGAGAACGTCAACGACGATCCCATCGCCGAGGACGACTTGTACGGCATCGCTCCGGGCGAACGCTCCGTGACGATTTACGCCCTGATGAACGATTATACGTATCCGGACTATGAGGAAACCCTCACGGCCGATTCGTTCACCACCCCCGCGGAGGGCACGGTGATTTGGGATAATGAGGGTGAGTTTTTCGTATACACCCTCAACGAAGGTGTGACATTCTCCGGCAGGGATTCATTCGAGTATACCGTTTCCGACGGAAACGGCGGGACCGCCACCGCGACGGTGACCGTCGGAAGCCTGCCCGACCCCGGGGACGATTCATACACGTTCGTGGAAGACACCATTCCCGAAGGAACCCTGCTGGACGTCCTGGTCAACGACACCGACACCCCTGCCGGCAGCACGGTGATGATCTATAACGTCGAAGAACCCGCCCACGGCACCGTGATCGAGGGTGGGGATAACGAATTTGGAAGGGAGCAGATTCTGTACACGCCCGATCCCGATTTCCAGGGTGTGGACACCTTCCAATATTACGTGATCGACGACGACGGCCTGATTAACACCGCCGTCGTGACGATCACCATCACGAACACCTACGACCCGCCCGAGGCCGAGGACGACGTGATCGACATCGACTACACCACCGGCGGCACGACGCTGGACGTATTGGCCAACGACAACCTGATCGAACCGGAATTCCCGACGATTCAACCGGGCAGCTTCCCGGCCGAGACCGACGAGGGCACGCTGGCGGTGCAGACCGATTCCGAAACCGGGTACCAGACGTTCCTGTTCACGCCCGGGACGGCCTTTACCGGCGAATACACGTTTTCCTACACCATCGAAGATTCCGTCGGCGCCACCTCCACCGCCGGCGCGACCGTGCGGATGAAACCCCAGGCCGAAGCGGATACGGCGACGGCGACGGAAGACGGTCCGGCCATCGATATCGACGTGCTGGCCAACGACGATTTTCACGCCTTAAACGGATCCCTGACGATCACCAAGGTCACGCAGGGACACGGCGGTTCCGTGACGATTTCGGCGACGGGAGATTATATTACCTATCAGCCCCACGCGGATTTCCACGGCACGGACACGTTCACCTACACCATCCAGGATGAAGCGGGCTATACGGTCCGCGGCGACGTGACCGTCACGGTGACGGACGTCAACGACGCGCCGGTCGTGGCGCAGAGTTTCGCCTCCCTGGAAGTCCATGCCACCGACGCTCCCACCGTGATTGACGTCATCCCCAATTTCCGGGACAACGATTCGCTGTTGATTTATCATTTCACCACGAACATGGGCGAGTTCGACCTGCTGCTGTACGAACACGCCACGCCGATCACCGTGGCGAATTTCCGGCAGTACGCCGATTCCGGCGCGTATGTGGATTCGTTCATCCACCGTTCGGTTCCCGATTTCGTCGTGCAGGGCGGCGGATACACGTACGACGAGATCACCGGACCTGTCGAGGGACCTGTGGCGATCCCGGAGTTCGATCCCATCCTGAACGAATTCGGCGTGTCGAATCTGCGCGGCACGATCGCGATGGCCAAGCTGGGCGGCGATCCGAACAGCGCCACCAGCCAGTGGTTCTTCAACGTGGTCGACAACAGCGGAAACCTCGACAACCAGAACGAGGGATTCACCGTCTTCGGCGAGGTGCTCGGTGACGGCATGGCGATCATCGACGCCATCAACGACCTTCCGATCGGGTTTTTCGACAGTCCCTACGATCAAATGCCCCTGCAGAATTACGACGGGGAAAGCGTGCCCACCACGGACAACCTGGTGATGATCCAGTCCGTTCTGGATACCGGCGGCACCGTCCCCCTGACCTACTCGGTGGTCAGCAGCAATCCGGAGATCGTCACCGCCGTCGTGGATGAAAACGGACAGCTCCAACTGGAGTACAATCCCAACAGCGGCGGCGACGCGCAGATCACCGTTCGCGCCACCGACGAATTCGGGGCGTTCGCGGAAACCACCTTTGACGTGCACGTCATCCACACCCTGGAAGCGAATGACGATCAGTATACGGTGAAGGAAGATTCCGTCGACAACGTGCTGGACGTGTTGACCAACGACAACGACCTTCCGGAACACCTGCCGTTGACCATTGACTCCGCCGAAGCGGAACACGGGACCGTCGTCAACAACGGAACGACGCTGCTCTACACGCCGGACGCGGATTTCGCGGGTGAAGACACGTTGACCTACACGGTGCGAAACGCCAACGACATGCTGGACACCGCCGCGGCGACGATTACCGTCGAAAACGACAACAACGATCCCCCCGCGGCGGTCGACGACGCGCTCGACATCGACTACACCACCGGCGGAACCGAACTCGACGTGCTGGCGAACGATTTCGACGTCGATCCCGGCGACACCCTCACGATCCGCGACCCCGGATTCCCGCTGAACACCGGAAAGGGAACGGTGGAACTGAACCAAGCCGGCGACAAAATCCTCTACACCCCCGGCGAAAACTTCGACGGCGAGGACACGTTCACCTACACCATTTTCGATACCAATAATGTCGAAGCGACCGCCACCGTCACCCTCCGCATGAAACCCGGCGCGGTGAACGACGCGATCACCGTCAATGAAAACAGCGCCGCCAACACGATCGACGTGCTCGGAAACGACAATTGGCACGCCGCCAACGGCGTTGTGGCGATCGACCCGGTCACCGGATTCACCCAGGGACTCCACGGCCTGGTCGCGCTGGTCGGCGATCCGGGCAGCCAGACGCTGACCTATCTGCCCGACGCGGACTATTACGGTGAGGATGAGTTCACGTACACCATTCAGGACGTCAACGGCCTGGAGAGCACCGCCGCGGTGACGGTGAACGTCAACGCCCAGCCGGAAGCGGCGGATGATTCCGCGGTGATGGACTACGGGCAGCCCGTCGAAATCGACGTGCTGGCGAACGACACCGACCCCACCCCGAACGACACCCTGGCCGTCCTGGACACCGGGTATCCGCTGGATACCGGCGAGGGAGAGGTTGCTTTGGTGACCGACCCTGATACCGGCTATCAGACTCTCGTCTACACCCCCGGCGTGAATTTCGACGGCGAGGACACGTTCACCTACACCATCGTCGATTCCAACCTCGCCGAATCCACCGCCACCGTCACCGTGCGGATGAAACCCGGCGCGGTCGACGATGAATTCACGATGGACGAAGACAGCGGCGTCACGACTCTCGACGTTTTAGCCCAAGGGACGGACCTGAACAGCAATCCCGGCGGTTCACTGGAAATCGTCGGTATTTCGCCACTGTCGAATCTCAGCGGTTCATTGATCCTGGTCACGCCGGGAGACGGAGAAACCTTCGCGCCGTACATCACCTATCAGCCGAACCCCAATTTCCACGGTACGGACACGTTCACCTATACCATCGAAAACGAACTCGGCCTGCAGGACACCGCCGCGGTGACGATCACCGTGGAAAACGTCAACGACGCGCCGAACACGGAACTGCCCTTCGCGTATTTGAATCTCGGCGTCAATCCCGCGCCGACCGTCATCGACCTGGCGCCTTATTTCTGGGATGTCGACTCGCAGAACCGTGTGTATCGCTTCACGACGAACATGGGCACGTTCGACGTGAGGATGTATGAATTCCAGACGCCGATCACGGTCGAGAACTTCCGCCAATACGTCAATAGCGGCGCGTACGTCAATTCCTTCATCCATCGTTCCGTGTCAAATTTCGTCGTGCAGGGCGGTGGATACACCTTCACGGATGAAAATGGATTCCCGGAGGAGATTCCCACCAACGACCCGATCCAGAACGAACCATACTTCTCCAATCTCCCCGGTACGATCGCGATGGCGAAAGTCGGCGGCGATCCCGACAGCGCCACCAGCCAGTGGTTCTTCAACCTCGCGGACAATAGCCAGAATCTCGACAATCAAAACGGCGGTTTTACCGTTTTCGGCGAGGTGCTGGGAGACGGCATGGATGTGATCGACGACATGGCGGCGGTGGAGACTTATAACTTCGGTTCCCCGTATGACTCGATTCCCTTACAGAACTATGTCAATGGAGGGAGTATTACGGAAGACAATTTCGTTATGTTTCATTCCATTGAGTTGCTCGCTTGCGACGTTCCGCTGATCTACACGGCTGTCAGCAGCAAGCCGGGCCTGGTCACCGCCAGCGTGGACGCCGCCGGACAACTGATCCTGCAATACAATCCCAACGTCGGCGGCGGACCTGCCACCATCACGATTCGCGCCACCGACGCCTCCGGCGCGTTCGTCGAGTCGACGCTCGATCTGTACGTGAACAACCGTCCCGACCTGGTGGTGCGCTTCGGCAAGGTGACCATGCCCGCCCAACCCCTGCCGAACGATAATTGTTTCGTGCAGGTGATCGTGACGAATATTGAACCCTTCCAGGCCAACGGATACATGGATATCGAAATCTGGGCCACCAAAGACGGCGATGTTCTCAACTACGACCCGCTGGACGATGTCCTGCTGACCACGCTGACGAACCAGCGCGTCAATCTCGGTCTGAACCGATCCGCGGCCTATACCGCGCGCTTCACCATGCCCGGAGGAATGGATCCCGGAAAATATAAGCTCATGGCGGTCGTGGATTCCGGTGACGCGATCGCCGAACGACACGAAACCAACAACACCGCCGTCTACGACGCCCAAACGTACGGCGTGTACAGCGAGTACGCGGACCTGACGGGATATATCTCCCGCGTCTGGTATCGAAACAACGCCATGGCCGCCGGGGACAGCGGATACGCCATGGTCGATGTGCGGAACGACGGAAACCAGACCGCCGCCGGTACTATGAATATTTCCCTGTATCTGTGCGAATCCGTCGATCCGGATCCCGAAAAAGACATCAACATCGGCGAACTGATAAACACCCGCGTAAACCTGAAGCCGGAGAAAACTAAAACCTATCGCGTGAATTTCACCATCGGCGACGGCGTTCCCGTCGGCGCGTACTGGGTGTACGCGAAGATCGACTCCATCGTCAGTCAGATCGATGAATCCTGCCAGAATCTGGTGGACCTGTACGGAATCAATCCGGAAGAAAACAATGACGCTCATTCCGGGTATTACAATTTTGTCATACAGAATTACCAAACTCAATATCATACTCCGCAAAAGGATACGGGCTGTTATGACGTTCTCGTCGAGCGCCCTGACCTGAGGGCCCGGGTGTATCAGACCCGTCTGTCCGCGGCGCCGCTGGCCGGCGAACGGGCGTGGGCGCGCGTGCTGGTCTCGAACTACGGCTGGGTCCGCGCCAGGGGACGGGTGAACGTCCAACTGTTCCTGCGTCCCAAGGGAACCACCGGCGACCAGGACATCCTCCTGGGCGCAAGAGACAATTTCGCCGTCAACCTGCGGCCTTATTATTCCAAACCGGTTCTGATTCCCTTCCGACTGCCGTATACCCTCGCCGAAGGCGAATATGAACTCGTCGCGAGCGTCACCCCCGCCTCGGCGGGTTTGCTGGAAAGCGACGCGACCAACAACCAGGCCGCCTACGGTTCCTACCAGGTGCGCGAGGCGTTCGTCAACCTGACGACCTCCATCGTCCGCCGCATTATCAAGCGAGATCCCTCCACCGAAGGCGACGCGGGATTCATCAAGGTGCAGATCACCAACGAGGGAAACACGACCGTTCGCGCCCGGGGTGTGGTCCTGAACCTCTGGGCCTGCTCCACCGCGAATCCGGACGCCGCCGGCGCGACCAAATATCTCCTGGGCACGAAAACGCTCAACCTTGGCTTACGGCCGGACCGATGGATGCGCACCAATTTCCAATTCCGCGTTCCGGATTTGGACGCCCTGCCGGCGGGCAATTACTACATCATCGCGGTAGTGGACGCCACGGATGTGGTTCCGGAGGCCGTCAAGGGATTCGACGCGGAAAGCGACAACACCACCGCGAAGGCAAATTATCTGAAGATCGGCCTGCCGGACCTGACGGGCGTGATCAAGAATATCAACCTTCCGACGAACGTCCTTGCCGGCACGGCGGGCAAGGCGGTCATCACCATCACCAATCATGGAACCGTTCGCGCGAATGGACGCTATGACATCAAAGTCTACGCCCGGAAAGAAGGGCAGGACGATATCGAACTCGGCAGCGTCCTGAATCGTCGCGTCGTTCTCTGGCCGAAACGCACGACGAGCGTCACCGTGAATCTCGACACGGATATCCCCGCCGGCGACTACCAGATCGTCGCGGTGATTGACGACGGAAAAACCATCCCGGAATCCCTGGAAGCGAACAACGAAGCCGTCGCCGGCGCGCTCTACAGCATTCAGCCCGTGCACCGGAATCTCATCGGCGCGCCGGGCACACCCGTGGTCGCCAACCCCGCCGTGGGCGGGGCGCAGATTCGTGTCCCGCTGCGGATCACGAACGACGGGAATACAGCCATCCGTCAGCGGCTCGACATCGATTTCTTCGCCAACGTCGGCGGGCAGCGCATGCCCATCGGCACGCTGAACGATTACTTTACCGTCCTCGCGCCGGGGCAGACGAAAACCGTCTGGTACACCACCAACCTGCCGACGGGATTCACCACGCCGCAGAGTTACCATATCGAGGCGACCCTCGACGCGCGAAACGATCTGCTCGAATGGAATCCCGCCGGAACCGCCGAGACGGATAACGAAGTCGTCTCGAACGACACCTTCGTGGTGAATCCCGCTTTCGTGGCCTTCACCGGGGAGCTTCAGGCCCCGGTCGTCGCGAATCCCGCCACCGTCAACGACCCCCTGCAGGCGACGGTGCGGCTGGTTCATACGGGCACCATCCACTACAACGAAAACGTGACCGTGACATTCGAAGCCCGCGCCGGCGGCGTGAAGGTTCAGGATCTCGGCGTCAAGACCGTCGCGGTGAATCTGAATCCGGGACAGGCGATCAACATCGCCCACACCATGCCCGTTCCGGCGGGACTGGCGGTCGGAACGTATGACGTCGTCGCGGTCGTCGAAGCGCCCAACACCACCGACGTTGCCGTCACCAACGACAACGGGCAGAACGCCCTGACCATCGGGCAATCGAACCTGACAGCCGGCGTCGTCGGAACGCCGATTCCGGATCCCGCCGTGGAACTGACCACCCATTCCGTGGACATCCAGGTGAACAACACGGGCGACGTTCGTTACCAGGGCCCCGTGGACGTGCAGGTCTGGGCCGTCAAAGACGGAAACCCGGACGGACAGGGAGGCGACTTCCTGCTGAACACGCTGACGGTTCCGAACGCCGATATCGCGGCGGGACAAAGCGGCACGTATACGCTGAACGTCACCCTCCCCGACGACATGAACACCGCCGCGACGTACCAGCTCGCGACGGTCATCTCCTCCGCGCCGGGACTGACCGGCGACGACCCCGCCGACAACCAGGCCCTGGCCGGCGGAACCTTCCAGGTGCAGGACGGATCGTTGGACCTGACCGTCACCGCCGATTGGCCCTTGGCGCCGTACGGCGCGAATCATGAGGTGTTCATCGCCGGGGAAACGCACACCATGAACGTGACCGTCACGAACAACGGAAACGTCCCCGTTACCTCCAGCTTCCACACGGAGCTGTACTGCGATTCGTGGAATCATACCGTGGGAACGAGCGACATCGCCTTGGGCGGATTCGACCTCGACGGACTCGCGCCGGGCGAATCCGTCACGCGGACGCTGACCTTCCGCTTCCCCACGAGCATCGCCTCGGACAATTACAACCTGGCGGTCATTACGGACACCACCAACGCGGTCAACGAAGGAACTTTAGGGGAAGGCAACAATATAACGTTGCCGTACAAAACCTACTACGTGGTTTCGTAAACAATGTATCGATTCAGGTGAAAACGGCGCGGCGGGAAGGGATTCCCGCCGCGCTTCATTCTTAGACCGCCGAACCTTTCTCTCTCCGTCGGCCTGACAGGAGAATCAGGTCGCGAAGCTGCTCGGGGGACTCCGCCGCCAGCCAGCGGTCCAGGAATCCTTTTTCCTGCACGATCCCCGCGATCGTCATCAGCGCGCGTAAGTGATAGTTGCGCTCGTCGGGCGAACCGATGAGGATGAAGCAGGTTTTGACGTAGGGATGATCGGGTTGGAACACGATCCCGCCGAGGCAGCGCACCAGCAGAATGTCGAACCGGTGATGCCCCTCGATGAGGATATGCGGAATCGCCAGGCCCGGTTGAATCACCGTGCTGGATTCCTCCTCGCGCAGACGGAATTTCTCCCGCAGATCGGCCGGGTCGATCCCCAGTCGCTCGGAGAGCACCTCGGCGGACTGGGCGAACATCTTCTCCGCGGAGGTCGGACCCTGCAGGTCGAGAATGGGACAATCCTGGATGAGATGATCGAACCGGTCGTGGACGATTTCGTCGCGCTCCACCGCGATCTGGCGAAGCTCCTCTTCCAAAGTGCTGCGCTGCCGGTCGAACGAAGCGATGCGCTTCACGATGTGCAGCAGGGCGCTTTCCCGACGCGAGCGGGGACGGCTGTAAAAAATGTACCACAGGGTTCCCGCCGCGAGAAACGACGACGCGGTGATCAGCGGCACGAACCCCAGCCGGGCGATCAATTCCGCCATCAGCATTCCGTACAGCACGATCCCCGCCAATTGCAGCCAGGGAAAAAACGGGCTGCGATACAGGGGCCGATAATTCTGGATGCGGCTGCCGCGCATGATGACGACGGCGAGATTTTCCAGCAGGTACAGAAGCAGCATCATGGTGCTGGCGACCTTGACCAGGTCGGCGATGTTCAGCACGCAGATCATCACGAGCATGAACGCGCTGGTCAGCAGGACGCTCACGTGGGGCGTGCCGAAGCGGCTGATCCGCGCCAAGGCCGCCGGGAGCAGGCCGTCACGACTCATCGCCATCGGGTTGCGGGAAGCCGACAGGATTCCGCCGTTGCCCGTCGTCACAAACGCCAGAATCGCCGCGGCCGCCAGCAGGATCGCCCCCCCGCGCCCGAGGAACGCGCCCGCCGACGTGCTCAACGGCGTCAGGTCGCCGTACGGCGCCCGACCCAGCGTTTCCGCCGGCACGGTGCCCACGACCACCAGGACGGCCGCGATGTACAGAAGCGAAACCACCACAAACGACGCGAACATCGCGCGGGGCAAATTGCGCCCGGGCTGATGCACCTCCTCGGCGACACCGGCGACTTTCGTCAACCCGCCGAACGACACGAACACCAGCCCCGCCGTCGCGAAGACGTTTCCGAATCCTTGCCCGAGGAAGTTATCGAAATTCGGGTGCTGGCGAATATGCGGAACGCCCCAGACGATGAACACGCCCAGCACCGCCAGCAGTCCCACGACCATCACCACCTGCGCCCGTCCGGCGGCTTTAACGCTCAGCAGGTTCAGCACCGTGAACGCCAGGCAGAACCCGACAGCCACGCCTTTGACGATCCACTCGCCCGAGGGACTCGCCAAATCCGCCGCCGGCCAAATCAGCTGCGCGAACGCGCCGATTCCGACCATCGCGAAGGCGCTCTTGAGCGCCAGGGACAGCCAGTTCGCCAGTCCCGCCAGCGTCCCCGCCATCGCCCCCATGCTCCGCTCGATGAAAAAATAACTCCCGCCGCTTTTGGGCATCGCCGTCGCCAGTTCCGCCTTGGAGAGCATCGCGGGAATCACCAGCAACGCCGCGATCGCGTACGCGAGCACCACCGCCGGACCGGAATACCCGAACGCCTGCCCGGGCAACACGAACAGTCCGCTGGAGATCATCGCGCCGGCCGCGAGGCAGAAGATATCCCAGAACCCCAGTTTTCGCGCCAATGACATGCGCGTATTGAAACAGAAATCCTGACGGAAGAAAATCGAAATTCACCCCCGGCGTCACTTTCCAAGGCCGCAATTTCTCGTTAGGGTGATGCCGCCTATTCCTTCCAGCCGTCCAGGTCGCCGAAGCTGTCGCCGAAATCACCCCCGTCCTCGTCTTCCTCGTCGGGATTTTTCCATTTCTCCGACTCGCTTATTTCGTCGATCTCGTTTTCCATGAGCTTGAACATCTTCTCCTGCATCGGGGCGAAGCGATCGTAGTAGCGGAGGGTGGCCTGGTAGCCGGCCACCATCTGGTTGATCTTGATGAGCTGCCATTTCGTGAGACACTCGGGTTCCTTGATGTTACTGAACGGATCGCAGGTGAAGGAAATCTCGCCGTTTTCCCCGCGCTGGAAATGTTCGCAGTCTTTACATTGGATCATGGGATCAGGCTCCGTTTTCAGTCGCTTCTGGTATTTCGAAACGCATCTTACCCCAATCGAATGACGTTGTCCAACCGGTTTACGATCTTACTCCCGACACCCCAAACGGAATCCCTGCCACCCCCGCGCGAAGCTCCGGCCTATATGCCGGAGCGAAACAGGATGGAGCCGGACGGACTCGAACCGACGACATCCAGCTTGCAAAGCTGGCGCTCTCCCAACTGAGCTACGGCCCCGATTCCATTGGAATATCGGATCAAATCCCATCGTCGCTTCGGCGAATGGTTCCGCGAGAAAAACCTCGGAAACACGAGCCGCGAAAAAACACCTTCAAACGACGCGGGAGCAAAACAAAGGGAGGATCGCCCTCCAAACCATCCGAATCGAAAAATAAATGGGCCTGGTAGGAGTCGAACCTACGACCTCACCCTTATCAGGGGTGCGCTCTAACCAACTGAGCTACAAGCCCAAACCTGTCAAACGGTTACAATCCCGAAACCCCGGACGGCTTCGGGGGGATTCCCTCGTCGCCTTGCGGGATGAAGGAGATATATCTTAGCGTTTGATCGGAACAGTTCAATCGTCTTTTTCACGAAATCCGCAAGTTTTCTTTTCCTCCGCCGGCCCGCGAACAAATCGATCCTCACCCGCCGGCCCTAGAGCCGAACGGAACAACGGATAGGGTGTGTTTTTGCTCCTCATTTTTCGTAAGCCTTTCGTTGGCCGCATACTGGAGAGTTTGTACCGGTACCAAACTGTACCATTCTGCCCAGTTCTGCCAAATTCTGCCATTTTTTGCCGAGTTCTGACGCGTCCTGTCCTGAAGAGAACGCGAATTCCGCGAAAGATCAGTAGCCTGTAGTCTGTAGCCAGTAGCCAGTAGCCAGTAGCCGGTGAATTCGATGTCGAAAAAATCTCTTGCCCGGCTACAAACGACTGACTACCGGCTACCCACATCACGCGTTCTCGTATCATACGCATACATAAAGAGCGTCCTCTACCTTACCCGCCGCGCCGCGGAATCCCGCGCGCAAACGGGGACGTTGCGGGTAAACGAAATTCCGTAATCCCCGGCCGGGCGGAGAATAAAAAAATTTTCATATTTCAACGTCACCCCGCATTCCCGCGTTCTGTCTTGCGCGCGCAAAAGCGATTCTCTCCAGGGAACCGGAACAACGAGCGTGGTAATCGGGGGACACACATTTGGGTAATCGGGGACAGGTAATCGGGGGACACACATTTATTTCTTTATATGGAGGCTATTTGTACTGTGTAAATTTCTAAAGATTTTTAAGTCATTTATACGATTATCTTTCCATGGGAATAGTCCCATGGAAAGGAAGCGT
>JAFGJE010000162.1 GCA_016929245.1 Phycisphaerae bacterium | reverse complement strand
TTCGGCGGATCGGCCCAGTTGGAATACGCATAGCCGGTGACGACGACGTCGGGATTGATCTTCCGCGCCTCTTTCAGAACGGCCAGGTAATATTTGCAGTAGCGATCCGACAGCGACGGTGAGGGGCGACCCTTGGAATCCGGCAGGATCGCCTGATAGCGAATGTTTCCCTTAGTAGGGTCGGTGATGAGAACGCCGTTGGTCTTCCAGTAGTCGTGCTTCTCGAATCGCGGATCGGGGGCGTCCCAGGCGCGACATTTTTCGCAGGTGCACATGCCCGGCGTGTCGTTCTCGCTGACACTGATGCAATCCATGCCGTAGACGCCGTCCCAGTATCTTCTTTTGCTTTGGACATCCTGGATCAATTGCTTGTATATCGCCGGATTGGACACGCACATGGACGGCCGAACGCCTTCGGTGTCGTCCGGTAAAGGCTCGCGCTTGCCGTTCGGCAGGAGCGCGAAATACTCCGGGTGGGTCTTGCCGAATCGTTTCCACCAGTCGCGGAACGGCTCGGCCGCGTCGATCCGTTGGGCGCGATTCGCCCGCTGCCGACGCAGCCAGATCCAGGACTGGGTATTGAAACGATCTTTATTTTCCTGAGAAGACCACGCGCCGGGGGAATCCCACTTTAACCTCGGTTCAGGCCAATAGGATGTGAATCGCTGACGATAGTCCTTGTTCCAGTCGTTGACTGAAATGTCTTTGCACTTGGGGATGTATTCGCCCAGCGGGCCGGGCCACAACCATCGCACGCCGAGTTTGGTTTCGAGGAATTCATACACCGCGGAAATCGTCCCGATATGCGCCGCGGGACTCAACGCCCCGTCGGCGGAATCGTCTCCGTAGAAGAACATGTTGTCGCCGATACATCGGATCATGTACGCGTTGGTGGGAAGTTTCTTGTCCGTTAATCCCGCGTTTTGAGTAGCCTCACAATTTCCAACCAATATCAATCCTTTGATATTTGTGGGTTTTTTGCTCTCCGGATAGATTTCCAGTTTCGCGCCGGCGGCTTTTTCGATGTGATACCGCAATTCCTCGGCCGCGAATTGCACGATGGGCAGCGCCTTGTCGGAAATGACAATCGCGGTGCAGGGTTTTCCATCACGGACGATATCCATGCCCAACATTGGTGAAGATAAAAAAAACCACGCTGCAATCAGTGTAAACACGAATCTCATGATATACAGTATCCTTCTATCAGGCGTGTGAAGGGAAGAGGGATTCAGGGTTGCTTCGCTTTGTTCCAGTTTTTGTTGGGGAACCAGTGTCGCAGGCCGCAATGGTTCATCCAGGGATCGTTTTGCAGGCCGTATTCGACTCCGTGTATTTCATCGAACAATTCCGTGGAGACGTGTCCGTCGGCGAAAACGATATTCGGACTCCCCTCTCCGGAAACGTAAGGAAGGTGGCGTTTGGCGAGGGGGTGATACGGAATCCCCCAACTGATTCTGGTCCAGCCGTCAATGATGGGGCCTGAATCGGTATCTCCGGCGAGAACCTTCTCGGCCGGTTGATCAATCTCATCTCCCCGATACCAGTAATCCGGATCCGTCGGCGTGCCGCTGCCGTGCCGTCCAAACCGAAAATTGTATCCGAACGAGTTCCATTCCCAGCCTACGTTCCAGTCGAAGTACACGCCGTCCGGTATCACCGTCGCCGTGGGACAATCCCAGACTCCCGAACGACGAAAAGAGTCGGCTGTGCTTTCGACTCCATTCCAGCCGAGAAACTCCGATATATACGCTCCCCAAAGCGTTCCGGAAGCGCCGCTAGGCCAGGAATACGTTCCCGACATGTAATGCAGGGGATACCAGTCCTCGTAGCCGGCCCGATACATCTCGAACCCCATGCCGATGTTCTTCAGATTGCCGGCGCAGACGACCCCCTGGGCGAGCAGTCTGGCGCTCTGCAGCGACGGCAGGAGGATGGACACTAAAAGCGAGATGATCGCGATGACGACGAGAAGTTCTATCAGCGTAAAACCGTTCTTATGAACTCCATCGCGGCGCATGAATCGACACCCGATTCTCTTTCCATTTCTCTTCATTCGTTGCATCGGTGTGATTTCCATCGCGTTTCTCAGGCGGAATCGCGGGCAATGAGTTTCGGCTGGACCAGTACGTGTCTTTGCTCCTGGGGAATTTCCTTCCCCTCGATCAGCGTAATCAGCATATCGATAGCCGCTTTGGCGACGTCTTCGGTGTTCTGGTCGATTGTCGTTAAGGCGGGGCGGTACATTTCGGAGAGCGTGTTATTGTCGTATCCGCAGACGGCGACGTCTTCGGGAACGCGCAAACCAGAATCCATCAGTGTGTTGATCGTCATCATCGCGAGGGAATCATTCTGGGCGATTACGGCATCAACCCGGTTCGGCAAAAGAAATTCCCGGATATATTTTTTCAGGTGTTCGGGAGTAATCGGCTGCGGATCCGTGACGCCGATACGATACACCATATCGGGACCATACGAAAGCCCCAGTTGTCTTGTCGCCGTCAGGAATCCGTCAATCCGTCTCGCGATCACGGTAGCCTGCGAATTGGTCAGAAGTAAAGCGATTTTTTTTCTGCCTTTTCCGTGGAGATAGTGCACAAGCTGACGGATACCGTCGGCGGTATCCGTTCCGACGTAATGATGCACCTCTTCCTCAACAAGAGGCCTGCCGAGGAACACAACCTTGTCCAGCCGCGAGAACACGCGCCGGATAAACTCGCCTCGCTGCGCGTCGGGATAATCCCACGAGGCGCAGAACACGCCGTCGATCCCGCGATCGGCGAAATCCGCCGCGTACGCTTCCACCTGCTTGATCTCGCCGTGCGACTGGCCGACCATGATTCGGTAGCCTTTCGCGCGGGCTTCGCTTTCCATGTGGGAAATCAGTTGCGAAATGACGGACGGCGCGTTGCTGTCGACGATCGCGCCGATGATGCCGCTTTTGAGTCCCCGCAACTGTCGCGCGATCGGGTTGGGACGATATTCGAGCTTGCGGGCGATCTTGCGAATCCGCTCGGCCGTCGCTTTTCCCACACCGGCGTTTTTCCCGCCGGTTCCGTTCAGCGCCTTGGCGACGGTGACCGTGGAAACGCCCGCGATGGCGGCGATGTCCGCCAGGGAAATCCGCTTTCGGCCGTTTTTGCCCGCCGAAACAGCGTGTGGATTCGAATTTCGATTCGCTTTGGCCATTCTTCTTTTGTACAATTATCGTTAAGTATTGTCAAGATGAAACTCGTTGAAAATTGAATCCGAAACGGGAAATCAAAAAATATTCACGGTTCTGCGATGAAATCTAAAATTAATATAATTCTTTTTTAATTAGATAATAATATTTTTTTACTCCCTCGGAATCTCCGTACATATCCCGGGGGAACCCGCAGGAACGCCCCACGAGGAATTTTTGTCTTGACAAAACTTAACGTTAAGTGTATTTTGAGTGTAGTAAGTCAGTCCAGGAGCCGGATGGGTTCCATGCTTTTTGGATGCGGATTGAAAACCATTTAGAAGGAGAGCGAAAATGATGGGACGAAAACTATGGATGATGGGTGTCGTCGGGCTAATTCTAACGTCAACGTGCGCCGCCGATACGATTACGTTCGACGAGACGGAGATGGCGAGACTGATTTCCGGGAGTGTCGACTCCAATGTCTGGTACAAGACCACTCCCCTCGGCACCAATAACGGCGAGGACGCCTGTTTACTCGGCGGGTATAACTGGAAGACGACGGCGGTGATGCGATTTACCGACCTGGGTGAGCTGTCGCTGGGAGCGGGCCAAAGCGTGGTGGTCAATTCCGCCAGCCTGAAGCTGTATATCGCCAATTACAGCGGCAGCGCTTCCGCGTTGGCGGTGGATGTGTTCGAGATGCTTCGCGGCGACTGGGTCTACAATGAATCCAGTTGGAAATGGGTCAACAACACCGGTTGGTGGAGTTCGAATTCCGCGGAATGGGGCGCGCATTATCCGAGCAGTTCAGCCGCTCCCGTCGCGTCGCTGCCTCTCTACGGCAACTACCAGACGCTGGCTTCGGTTTCGCTGCCGACGGACATGATCGAGGCCTGGATCAACGACGGAGACAACTACGGTGTGCGTCTCGCCTCAAATCGCGAAACGACCGCCGGCACGGATCGTATGTACATCGCCGCCGGCAACGCCGGCGAATACGGCAGTTACGGCGTAACGGCGGCGTACCGGCCTCAACTGGAAATCGACTATACGATCATTCCCGAGCCGACCACGCTCAGCCTGATCGGCTGCGGCGCCCTCCTGACGCTATTGCGTAAGAAAAACAGGAAATAAGAACCGTGTGATTGTAATCGGTGATAATCCCGCCGACCTTCCATACAAATGGGACAGGTCGGCGGGATTGAACCGCGACGAGTAGGGAGATCCCATTCACGGGGAAGGTATCGAGGGAAATCATTAGAGGACCGGGAGATGGTGTTCGTTCCTTAACGAAAACCACAGGTTTGCCTATAGTGGTCCACACACTCTTCGGAAAATTCTGGAAACCATAAAGAGAGAGAAGAGAGAGCAATTCCGCAAAAAATGAAAGTCATCAAACGGAAAGCCTACGGCTTCCACGATCCAGATTACTTCGCATTAGGGATACATCAAAATCGACCGTCGCTGACGCGAATGCTGTAGAGCGCGGATCCCCGGGGCAAATGAAAACGGGCCCGCAGGATCGTCCCCCGCACGGAATTCAAGTCGGGTTGCCCATTCCAATGGAGCTTGAAATACGTCGCGTCCCGATCCAGCGGATACATTCGGTCCGCCTCGAATCCGGGGCACGGGCTTCCGTCGGCGTGGAGCAGCGACGCTCGAATCCCACCGGCGGTTCCGTCGGCATTGATGGTCAGAAAATGTCCTTCCAATCGGAACGGCTGGGTGGTGATGACGGCCTCGTTGCCGTCAGCCTGCAGGCCGACAAATCTATCGACTGGCAATTTCGCCAGGCCGATACAACCGAGATGCCCCCTGCCATGCGGCGGCGCCGACCAGTGCAACGTGCGACGACCCTGGTAATAGATCCATAGTTCTTCCCCCACGCGAATCGGGGCCGAATTGCCCGGAAACGCCCACGCGGAATCCCACCGGCCGAATTCCCCGTGATCCAAAAGCGTCCGCCCCCGGACCAGGCGATGCATGCGCCCCTCGCCGTCCACCCAAACCATCCGCGTATCCAGCCGACGATACAACACATGAAACATCTCAAGATACCCCAGACGATACTGATGGTACGGAAACACAACGGCCCCGTAGAATTCGGTTTCCGGAGGGTCGGCGTCGTCCGGGGCGAGAATTTCCCCGTGCTCCATCCAGTGGGTCAAATCGTCGCTGCTGGTCCAATGAATGGTACGCCTGGCTTGATCCTGTTTATGATAAATCGACCATCGTCCGGTGTCCGGATCGATCATCATGGAATGTCGATCGCCGATATTGCACTGCTGGACGACACGGCCGGTTTCTTTCCATCGTTTTCCGTCCGCCGAGGCAAAATGCACAAACTGACGAAGGTCCTTGTCGAACAGCATCATGCGGAATCGCTCCGCGGGAGACTGGGCATGGGGATCCAGCACAACCGTGGGCGAGTCGATCTGCCCCGTGCCGCGATAGACGATATTGTTTTGCGTACTGCCGTCCCATTCGATGAGATTCAAGACGGGTTTGTCCCACGTCATCCCGTCAAACGATTCGGCGTAGCAAAGCATCGTCCACTGCTCCCGCGGGCGATGGGTGTGGAGCGTCATGTACCACATCTTGAAGAGATCGTCGTCACTGTCATAAAGCACCGAGCCCCAGATGACGACGCAGCGCCCTTCCCAGGGACGATCGGGCCGAAGCAGAGGTTCAGGACACTTGACCGCCTTTCCGGCGCGCAACGACACGTCGCGCGTCTCCGCGAACGCTTCGGGGTCGAACATCAACACCGGCTGATTGGGTGCAAACGGCCTATGCGTCATGTTCGCGCTTCCCGCACAATGGTCCGAAGATCATCCCAATACTGGAATTTCTCCTGATCATACGCTTCGTAGAAATACACCCCGTCGGCGGTGGTATTGTAACACTGCCCCAATCCGCGACGAAGGCCTTCGAGGAACATTTCGCGATCGACCGTGATGTTCAAGGGAAGTTCACCCGGCGCATCCTCCATCTGATCGATCACGGCCTCGGTCGCGGCCCAGAGATAAATTTTCTTTCCCTTTTTCCGCACGGGCTCAAAAATGTCCCTGGAATGTTCTACCCAGTCCCGCGCGCCGAAACGACGATGTTCCGCGATGAGCACGATGGAGTCGATTAAATCTTCGTCCACCCAGGTTTCATAATCGTGGTGGAATCGGCCCATGACCGAGCGTCCACGTTGTCCCGCGGGGCTGAGATAGCAGGCCGCGTCGGTGTAAAATCCCACGCTCAGTTCGATGGGTTTGCGGTTGGTTTCCTGTCGCACCTCGCGCAGAAACCGCGTTAAATAACGGCCGCGGAATTTGTGATATTCCTCCAAATATACGGGCCTGTATTCCGGCTGGGTGCGATCCGTCCGCAACGGATCCAGGCCGGTCTCCTCGCGGAACGCCTCCACCTCGATCTCGTTATAGCCGTAATTTTCATGCGGATTATGACGGCCCAACGGCAGGGCGAGAATCGGTTGGATCCCGGAATGCGACCGGGCGGTATCCAGATAGATTCCATCCACGCCGTATTCGATCAACTCCCGGATTTCCGCCAGGCGGTGCTGCCGAACTTCCGGATACGCGTACGACAGCAGGCCTCGAACATGATGGTTCTGACTCAGGTGCTTCCAGGTATATTCCGGATGACAAACTTCAAAATCGCTTTCCATGCCCGGATAGTATTCGTCGAACAGCGTGACGTACGCGAAAATGTTCAACCCGCACCGGTGCGCTTCCTCGACACCCACTTCCAGCGGGTCGCACTGTTTGAGAATCAGGTCCATGACGCTGGGTTCCTGATATGGAGTGTTTTTGGGAGGCGATCCAACCCGTGTGCGAACGTTGCTGCGATATGTGACGCGCCCGATCTCAGAAACGCGCCAGTACAAGGTCTCTATGCCGCAGTCGGCGCATTTACGCACCAGTTCCCGCAGGTAAGATTCACCATGGACGAATCCCTGTTTACAGCCCAGGTGCATGTTGTTGGCTACGTCAATTCCGATGAGAGTCCGCACAATTATTTTTCCTTATTTGCGGCATTTATTATACTTGTACTGTGTAAATTTCTAAAGATTTTTAAGTCATTTATACGATTATCTTTCCATGGGAATAGTCCCATGGAAAGGAAGCGT
>JAFGJE010000161.1 GCA_016929245.1 Phycisphaerae bacterium | reverse complement strand
CAGCCCGTCGTCCACGAAAACCCTCCACGCACCACACACAGAAACCGCCAAACTCCAGGCGGCGGGAAAGGATTCCCGCCGCGCAAAGATATGGTCGTCTTGTATGTTATTTCACATCCGCGCGGAGCAGGCCTCGGTCGAACGTGCCGACGGGGAAGGCGTTTCCGGGCAGCGGGGGCTGATCGTGCAGTTGCCGTCGAAGATAGACGCCCTCGGCGGGGATGCTGCAGGATCGCTGCAGTTCGCGCACCAGCCGAAGCAGCGCCTGGAACTGTCCCCGGCTGGGCGGGGTGACGTCGAAATTTCCGATCAGGCATACGCCGATGCTGTCGGCGTTGAACTCTTTTCCGGGAACGTAAATGTGCTGGCCGGGCGTCTGCTGACGCCAGAGGCCGGTCGGGGTGATCCATCGTCCTTCCGCGTCGGGAGTGGACCGCACGATGAAATGACAACGGCTGGGGAGGGTATCCCTTCCACCGTCGGAGGCGTGGATGACGACGCGCCGCCAGATGTTCGCCAGCGTCTGGGTTTCCTCCAGCACGGCGCCCCGAATCCCCGCCAGGTCGCTTTCGCTGGGGCGCGGAGGCTCCGATTCCATGAGCATCAGCAGCAACGCGCCGATGGTCATAGCCACCAGAAGGGACGCCAGAACCTTTCCCGTGCGGGCGCTGAACATACGTTCACTTTCATCTGTCGGTAATACGATTGTGCCAGCCACAGATACCAGTCTCCTAATCTAGTAACGCTATCGGCAAACTGCAAGAAAAACCCCCAAGATTTTTGAGGAAATATTCAAAGGGCGAAACGCCCGCAACTTCCTGTATAATGGAAAGTTATCCTTTTCCCTCAGGCTTTTCCCTTATATAAGGTTTTCGGAGTCAATCTTCCGCGGCGGCCTCCAGCGTGTCGTCGGATTCATCCTCCAGCAGTCCCAGCGTCACCAGCGCACGACGGGCGGCCGCCTGTTCGGCTTCTTTCTTGCTGCGTCCCCAGGCGCTGGGATAGTGTCTTCCGCCGATGGAAACCGCCACCTCGAAACACTTGCTGTGGTCCGGGCCTTGCTCGTCCAGCAGGGTGTATTCGGGCGTGGCGGAGGCTTTGCGCTGGGCGTGTTGTTGCAGGAGGGATTTGAAATTTTCCTGGTGCGTGTTTTCCATCGCCGCGTCGATGAACGGCTGCATGTGCTTCATCACGAAGGCGTTGGCCGGCTTGTATCCGCCGTCGACGTAGACGGCCCCGACGAGAGATTCGTACACCCCCGCCGCGACGGATTCGGGCACTCTGCCGGGGTCGCCCAGATCGCCGCCGAGTCGGAGATGCTCCACCAGGCCCAGGTTCCGCACCACCTCCGCGCAGGTTTTGCGCGAGACCACGGTGGATTTGATTTTCGTCATTTCCCCTTCCAGCAGATCCTCGAATTGCTCGAACAGCGCCGAGCAGACGCTCAAGCCCAGCACGGCGTCGCCGAGAAACTCCAGACGCTCATTGCTGTTAAGGCGCGTCGGGGCGATGGACGCGTGGGTGAGCGCCTGTTCCAGAAGAGCGAGGTTCTGAAAGGTGTAACCGAGGATTTCCTGACAGGATCCAAGCGATGCGTCCGACATAACCAAACACTCCCGATGCGAGCCGACGACGGAAACCGCCCCTTTCAACCACGCGTTGGAAAGGCGACTTTCGTCAACGGCCCACAAAATGAACGGCACGATTCTTATTATACGTCAAAAAGGGCGAAGGAAAAGGAACTTTTCGGAATCCGCAAGGGAACCAAGCCGTCCTGTCCCGGTGGGTTTTCCGTCGGTGTATCACTTGACAAAAGATCATAAAACCAAGTCCAATACAAAACTTCACGTTACGGAAAGGCGTTCCTCATGGAATCAGCGAATTGGCTTGAAACGACACTGGCGTCGATCCCGGCCGCGAAGGTGGGGGTGTTCGGCGACTTCTGCCTCGATTGTTACTGGCTGATCGATCCGGATTTGTCCGAGCGGTCCGTGGAAACGGGCAAGTGCGTCCATCGCGTTCGCCGACAGCGCTACAGCCTGGGCGGGGCGGGGAACCTGGCGGCCAACCTGGCGGCGCTGGGCGTGGGGGAAATTCATGTCGTCGGTTTGATCGGTCGGGACATGTTCGGCCGTCGTATGCTTGAGTTGCTCCGCGAATGCGGCGCGCAGTGCGACGGGATGCTGCAATCGCAGGACGACTGGCAGACGCCGGCCTACTCCAAACCCTGCATCGAAGAGGAGGAGCAAAATCGTATCGACTTCGGCGCCTTCAACACGCTGGCGGACGAGACCGCCGACGCGCTGCTTCGGGAACTGGATCGCGTCGCGGGTTTGTGCAACGTGGTGATCCTGAACGAGCAGGTGCCCGCGGGAATTACCACGGCCTCGATGGTCGAGAAGATCAACACCGTCGTGAAGAACCATCCGAAAACCCAATTCATCGTCGATTCCCGCCACAAGGCCGCGTTGTATAAGGGTTGTTTATTCAAGGTCAACGCCCATGAAGCCGCCCGCCTGCTGGGCGAGGATCGCCCGCTCGATGAACGCATCGGCGCCGAAGAGGCGAAAACCCTCGCGCGGCGCGTGCGGGAGCGAACGAAGCAGGCCGTGTTCCTCACGCGCGGCGAGAACGGCTTGCTGGTCTGCGATGGTGAGGGATTGCACGAGATTCCGGGGATTCTGATCGTCGAGCGGACCGATCCCGTCGGCGCGGGCGACACGACGCTGGCGACGATCGCTTCAGTGCTCGCCTCCGGCGGGGACGCGAAGACAGCCGGGACGCTGGCGAACATCGCCGCCTCGATTACCGTGCGAAAACTCCAGACCACCGGAACCGCGTCTCCCGAAGAACTCCGCGCCGTCGGGCCGACGCCCGATTACGTCTACACGCCGGAACTGGCGGACGATCCGCGCGGCGCGAGGATTCTCGAAGGTACGGAAATTGAAATCGTCCGCGACCTGCCGGAAAACCTGGACATCCGGCACGCGATCTTCGATCACGACGGAACGATCTCCACGCTCCGGCAAGGTTGGGAGCAGATTATGGAGCCGATGATGATCCGCGCGATCCTGGGTAAGCGCTACGCGGACGCCGACGAAGGTTTGTATCACAAGGTCGTCGACACCGTCCGCCGCTATATCGACAAGACCACCGGCATCCAGACGCTTTCGCAGATGCGGGGACTGGTGGAACTGGTCAAGCAGTTCGGCTGCGTGCCGGAAAAGGACATCCTGGACATCCACGGCTACAAAGCCGTCTACAACGAGGAACTGCTGGCGATGGTGCGGACGCGCGTCGAGAAACTCCGGCGCGGAGAGCTGGATTCCGCCGATTTCCAGATCAAAAAAGCGCTGGAACTGCTGGAATTCCTCCACGCGCGCGGCGTGAAGCTGTACATGGCCAGCGGCACGGACCAGGCGGACGTCGTCGCCGAAGCCGAATCGCTGGGATACGCGGGATTGTTTGAAGGCCGTGTCTTCGGCGCCGTCGGCGACGTGAACGTCGAAGCCAAGCGCGACGTTCTGGAGCGCATCTTCCGCGAGAACGCGTTGAGCGGCGCGAGCGTCGCGGTCTTCGGGGACGGGCCCGTCGAGATGCGCGAAGCGCGCAAGCGAAACGGAGTCGCGGTCGGCGTCGCCAGCGACGAGGTGCGTCGCTTCGGCGCGAATCCCTCGAAGCGCGCCCGATTGATCCGCGCCGGGGCGGACCTGATCGTGCCGGATTTCAGCCAGTGGCAAAGGTTGACAAAAACGTTGGGATTTTCCAAATGAAAAAGCAAACGGGTGCCGTGGTTCGCGGAGCCCTTTAGGGCGGAGCAACCACGCTATTCGTGGAACGTGGTTGCTTCGCTGCGCTTCGCGAACCACGGCACCCATTGAATGAGATATGAAGAATATCCAACTTTTCATGACGATCCTGCTGTCTGCTCTGGTCGGTTGTGACAAACCTGTCCCACGCGACGACACACCCCGTCCCAGAATCATCACGTATTCCCCGGCGCTGACGACGATCATGTTCGACATGGGCCTGGGGGATCATGTTGTGGGCGTGAGTGAATACTCCGTTCTACCACCCGGCCAGGAGCGTCCCGTTGTCGGCGACACGCGCAACATTCGGACCGAACCGATCCTCGCCCTCAGGCCGGACGTGATTCTCACGCAATCCGAGTTGAAACACTACGAGACGGTGAAGCAGTTTCAGCCGTCATTGAAGATCGAGCATTTTCCCCTCACGAACCTGGAGGAAGTAGCCGTCGCGATGGAACGGATCGGGCGAATCGTCGATCAACCGGACCTTGGCCTGGCGCGGGCGGAAGCGTTTCGCAAGCGCCTTGATGCCGTAAAAGAAAAAACGAAATCGCTGCCGAAGCGTCGCGTACTGTTCGTGATGGATTATCAGCATCCCTTCGCCGCCGGGGGGGAAACGTTTCTGGATGAAATGATCCGACTCGCCGGTGGTGTGAACGTGCTTACCGGAACGCGGGACTGGCACAAGCCGGCTGTGGAAACCATCCTGCAAGCGAAGCCCGATATCATCGTCTGCCAGTGCAAACCCTCCCAGGCTGACGAAGCCAAACGCTACTGGAGCGAATTACTCGCGAAAACCAACACCCCGGTTGAGGTGTATACCGTCACCGACGACACCTGGACCATCGCCGCGGGTCACCTGGCGGATCACACGGAACAACTCGCCGACATGATCCATCCCGAAATCCGGGACGAGTAGCCGTGTTATCGTTTCCGTCCCAGGCCTGTCTCCGCGAGGTAGTCATTACTTCGGCCAGTTACTTGGACGTTTTATAGTTGACGTTCCTACTACGACTTCATTCGGGAACTGGCTGGCTTGAAGAAGACTTTCAGGCATCTTTCGGAGAAAGTCGGCGTTGCGACGGAGGTCTTCCGACGATCGTCCAATGGGAAACATGACACCCACTTCTTTATCAGGGGCAAGTCGATGAACCGTTTGAACAACGGGTAGTAGATCACTATCCGCGGATATCAGTATCGCTTTATCAAATCGATCTTCCACGGCATCGGATACGATACCCAATGCGATATTGACATCCGTTCGTTTTTCTTCATGCGTGAGAAAAGTACCTCCACAAAGATGGCATTTCTTGTCGCGTCGCTTAAATTTCCCCCAGACTATCTCAATCCCGGCAGACCGAAGAACCTTGATGTAATTTTTGTGTCTTTTAACACTGTCAGACTTCCATGTGGCATAAGCCGTAAAATACACAATCCTCTCAATATCGTCCTGGGCGCCGACAACGAGTTCCGCCAATTTGCGGTAATTTAACCATTTGTATTTCTGGTACTTGGCCGTTGGGCATCCTGTTGGTTTCTCCTGCAATGCGTGATACATATTAAAACCATCGATGAAGAAAGAAATACGACTCATTGTCTGATCCCTGTCTATGGTAACAAAAAAAAAACCCAGACCTCCGAAGATGCCTGGGGCCCAGTGGATATTCCACCGGGGAAGTGTCCTTATTATCGGTCGATTTGTCGAATTAGTCAAGGTCAACCGGAATAATTTTTAAATTGCTTTCAGAAAAGACGTTACAGTCTTTTTTGTCCCAGTTTCGCATTGGACAGATAGTCGATGCTGTCCTTCACCGCCTGCATCATGTCCGTGGCGCAGGCGTCGAGTTCCACGACCAGCCACTCGGCCGCTTCGGCTGCGGCGACGATCGGCGGGAAGTCCATTTTCCCCTTTCCGACAGCCGTCATCGGTTCGCCCTTGACCAACGGCCCGTCCTTGATGTGCAACAGGTTCGCGCAAGGCCCGAGGGTTTTGATGATCTCCACGGCGTTTTGCCCACCGACCTGCACCCAATAGGTATCGACGGTGTTGAACATTTTCCCGCCGGTCAACTCGCTTAGGTGCAGCAACGCCGGTTTGCCGTCGACGATCTGCAATTCGAAATCGTGATTGTGATATCCGAACGTCATGCCGCGCTTGGCGCAGTTGTCGACGGCCTGGTTCATCACGTCGGCGACCTGCCTGATCCCGTCCATGCTCGCGAACAGTTTCGGGTCGTACCACGGGCAGACGATATGTTTCGTGCCGAGGGCCTCGGCTTCGTCGCAAAGCCGCTGTTCGTCGTCACCGACGGGCGTGCCACCCTGGTGCGCGCTGACGACCATTCCCAGGTCGTTGAGGATCTTGCGGAGTTGCGCCGCGGAGTATCCTTCGGGCAGTCCCGCCGGTTCGAGGCCGACGAAGCCCATCTCGCCGAGGGCCTTGAGTGTGCCTTCCACATCCTGCTTCATCTGCTCCCGCACGGAATACAACTGTAATGAAATCGGTTTGGTCATGATTATTTTCCTTTGCAAATACTTGTACTGTGTAAATTTCTAAAGATTTTTAAGTCATTTATACGATTATCTTTCCATGGGAATAGTCCCATGGAAAGGAAGCGT
>JAFGJE010000160.1 GCA_016929245.1 Phycisphaerae bacterium | reverse complement strand
GACCGAAAAAAAAACGGTCCAAACATGCGAAAAGACCGCCCATCCGGCCGTTGAAACCGATCATCCTTGATATACCAGCGTCGCTTATCGAGAGGAATATGTTTCAGCACGTCATCGATACTGCGACCCAGATCCGTTTGCAACGCATCGACATCACGGGAAACATTTTCCCCCGCGATAAGTTGTTTCACGAACGCACTGTGGCGCGATTCGAGTTTTTCACGCGGAAACGCCACGTGGTTGTGTTCTGCCAGTGCGGCGATGTTCTCGATCTGCTCGCCCTGGGCCAGCAAGTGTACGCCGATCCATGCAAGGCGTTCCAGTTCGTCGAGGTTTGTTGAATCAGCCAGCGGCTTTAGGTTCACGCCGCGCTGCGCAAGCCATTGAAGCATTGTCCTACGTAACGTTGCCTGCTGTTCCTTCTGCGCGGCGAGGAGCTTCTCGCCCAGCCGTTTATCCGACAGCAGCAGGTCGATCTTTGCGATCCCCAACGTGCCGGGTGTACCGTTGCGATTGACGGCAAAGGCGCCGACGTCCTGCGGATTGACGCCCATGTCTTTCCACCGCACAACAAGCGTGCTGCGCCCGGCGGGAATGTCATATGTGTGATGGTTCAGTTGGAGTTTGGAATATCCCCAGAATTTTCGTGCGCCGCGCAAGGCCCGAATATCGAGTTGCATCGGTTTGGCGGCTACGAACTCGAACTGCACGCCCAGCGTTTTGCCCCAAAGCTCATCAGGGAAAGGCAGACGCAGCGATGCCCAGACGCCGGTGCCGTTGTCGCTGGGGTCTTTCCGTTGGAGAATCCAGTTGCCCGAATATCCCTTTCCATCCGGCGCGGGGCCGTGTTCGATTCGTTGCAGAAGGTTTTCATCGCAAATGAAACCGTTACCATGAAATCGCAGGAAGTCCACTTCCCGGCCGACGGGGGAAATCATCGGCGTGGAATAATCCTCCCAGCAATAGACATTTTCTCCCGTCGCGCGGAACGGCCAAGCCGTTACGAAAATCAACAAACATATGGATAGCATATTCTTTATTTGCATCAGGAAATCCCTTTGGATTAACCAATCGGAAATGTACAGAATTTCGTGTCGTATACGTCAGTCGCTGTAGGGTTTGACAAAATAGGAGGCGCCTACATCATCGGGTATGGCGGTGACCGCCGAACCGTCCACCATCAGCAGCGTGCCGCGACCGTCGGTTTGTTCGTAAGAATTTCCGCCTACACTAACGGCGCCGATGACTTCCCCGCCGTTGTGATAAAACCCCAATGTAGTAACGCTCCAGAACTGATCGGAAAACCATCCTGCCGTCGTGCACGCCCCTTCACCTATGGCGATCCGGCAATACGCATCTTCCACCTGTTCTACGTTCAGGCCGTCATGAAACGAATTCTTCGCATCGTCACGGTCGTTCATCACGTAGGTATTACCCGTAATCGGATGCACCTGAAGCAGTGTAGGACACTGGAAAGCTTTGGCGACCATTTCAGGTTGGTTATTGGTTGTCATGGACTTGGCGGGGTTGATCGAAGATTCACTATCCGCGATATAAGGCCCCAGCGCCACGGGCCAGGAGTGGTACTTGCTTCGGGTGAGAGAAGAGTTATAGGGGATAGGAAAGGTGTAGTCGTTGTCCTGCGCGTAGTACTGCATCAGCATGCCGATATTCCTCGCATTGGACAAGCATGTCACCTCCCGCGCGAGTTCCTTTGCCTGCTGGAGGGATGGAAGGAGGATCGACACCAGTAGCGAGATGATCGCGATCACCACGAGCAGTTCGATCAGAGTGAAGGCCGTTTGCCGTTTGGTTTGTTTTCTCGGCGGTGTCATTCTTAATCTCATGACGTGAACTTTGGGAAACGGTGGGGGTGATCCCGAAGGATCACCCCTCGCCGCATTTCATTATAACAAGAACCTAATGATCCGTTACTTTTTACGAAGCCAAACACCCAGCCCACCCAGCGCCAGCAGGCTTAGCGTCGCCGGTTCGGGAATCGTGCTGATGCTGTTGTTATACAGCCGGGCCACTTCGTCGGCCGACAGCGCCGAGTTCCAGATCGCCACTTCGTCCAGGTTCCCGTCGTAGTAATCACCTTTGGAGTAGTCCCGCAGATCCGCGCGCGTGCCCAGCATCACGGGTTCGGCGCTGCTGTACAGCGTATCGACCGTGTTGTCCGTCACGGCGTTGAGCGTACCGGCGCCGGTGGTCAGTTCCACGCCGTTGAGATACAGCTTCGCGACGTTGTCGGCGAACGTGAAGGCGATGTGATTCCACTGCCCGTTCGTCACCGACGCCGTCGAACGGTAATCCTTGATGCCGTTGGAACTGTCGAATCCACCGTAATCCGAGAGCATCAGGCGGACCACGCCCGTGTCGTCATACGTCGCCACACCCCAGGACCGCGTTCCGTTTCCGTACTTGCAGGCCAGGAACTGCGTCTTGCCCGACAGGGGCTGCGTGTCCGTCTTCATCCACAGCGAAACCGTCAGGTTGTTCGTGATCTGCAAGGCCGTGGGATTCCCGAAATCCACGTACTGCTGATTCGACGACGACTGCCGCAACTGCAAGTACTCGTTCCCGGTGTACGAAAACACCGGACTCGTCGTCCCGTACGTCGGCCCGCCGCCGGCGGTTCCGTCGATCCCGCCGTATTGGCCGTTGACGTCACCGTCCAGCAGCCAGGAGGCGGTCGAGTTGACCGGCATGGTGTCGCCCATCGCCGGGGCGAACGATAGCACACACACGATCGAGGCTAGTAGATACGTTTGTCCTTTCATGGTTTCATTCTCCTTTCGTTCCATGTTCTCCTTGGTACACTCCCGCAAACCTGTTTCCGCGGTCGTTTTATCCAGCCACGTCGTCCTTCGGCGGCGCGGTGGATTGGTGAATCGAAATGGTCGGTGGAAACGAAATCACGTTGTCCGTCAGCGGCGCCTCCGGTGAGGTTTTCTCCGCCGGTTCGATCCGCTCGATCAACCTCCCCGCCGCCTGGAAGCCCATCTCCTCCAGCGGCTGGCGAACGGAAGTGATCGTCGGGCGAAGAATGCGCGCCAGGTCCGAATCGTCCACGCCGACGAGGGAAACGTCCCCCGGAACGGACAGTCCCTTCTCCTGAAGACGGCGTAACGCGCCGGCGGCTACGATATCGTTGTACGCGATCAGCGCGGTGGGCCGTTTCGACGGATCGGGGTGGGAAAACAGCATCCGCGCCGCCCGGTCGCCTTCGAGCTGACAGTATTCCTCCGTCACGTCGAACTCCACTCCGCTGCTCGCGGCGTCGAACACCCAGGCCGGCGGAACTTCCAGCGCCCGTGATTTCATCGCCCGGAGAAATCCCTCGCGCCGCTGAACGGAATCCGTCAACGGCGGAACGATGCAACTCCCGATAAACGCGATTCGCCGATGCCCGAGGGAAACCAGATGTTCCACCGCCAAGTCCATCGCCGCGGTGTTGTCGAACATCACGCTGATAGCCTGGGTTCCCGGGCACACCGCGTCGATCAGGGCCGCGTGGGGAAGAATGTCCAGCAGGCGGCGGGTGTAATCGCCCATCGCGCCGGACTGGATCAGGATCATCCCGTCGACGCGCTGCTGGCGGACTTCCTGGAGACAAGCATCGGGGGATTCGTCGCCCTGGAGGTTGACCACGAGCAGGCGGTATTTCTTCTCGCGGCAGGCTTTTTCGATCCCGCGAAGCAGCAAACCTTCATAATGGGGATTCCCGAAACTCGACCACGGCGCCGGCGCGACGTAGAGTCCCAGCGTGCGGCTGCGCCGCGACGCTAAGGACTGGGCGGCGTGGTTCGGGCGATAGTTCATCCGCCGGGCGATTTCGAGGATACGCTTCTGCGTGTCGGGGGATAACCGCGTGTTTCCACGAGCGTTGTTCAGTACCGTCGAAACGGTAGCCGTCGAACAACCCGCCCGTGTGGCGATATCCCGAAGCGTGACTTTCGATCGACGAATTGTCGCGGGGGAATTTGTCATTGGAATCTTCATTCTATGTTTTGACCAAACGGTTCAATAAGTATGACTAATCGTTTCATCTTAATTATACTTTATATTCCGGATACGTCAAGATGTTTTTTTTATGAATTATTTTGGATCGTCTTCCAGTGGTATTTTGATGATATTCACTGAATGAGGCTGGATTTTGATGATGGGATTCTCGGTTGTGGGACATCGACGATGTCGCCACGCAACCCGGTTCGCCTGCTGAATGTTGGTCGCGTCGAGGGGCACGTCACCGCCGAGTTCCATAATTTCCATGACCGCACCGACTTGGAGAGAAATCCCCGCCAGGTTCAGCCGCACACTCCCCTGCTTCTCCAGATCGCGGTTCATCAGCACGATACGGAGAGTATTGTCTTTCTTCCGCAACGCGGCGTAGGCGCTGAAGGCGGGGTATTCGTGTTTGTCTTTTTGCTTTGTGGGATATTTCGGATCGCTGATCTCCGACGTGAATCGGGGTGGATTGTTCCGCCAGGAGACCTTCACCATCCGGCGGCCGAAGTGTCGACCAAATGCCGTCAGCGCCAATCCCGGCACGGTGTAGTGAGGTTTGTCGGGCGTGGTCCATTTACCGATGTCGATCTGCTCGAAACACGGATGCCCCGTCAAATCATGCGGCGCGAGACGATCCACCCCCAGTTCGAGCATGCGCCCCACCCAGTCCGCGACGACCAAACCATGCGCGACGTTCTGCATCAGGCGCAATCCACCCACACCGTCGGGGTCGCGCTTGGCGTAATTGAATTCCGTGATCCAGATTTCCCACTTCAGGTTGTTCTTCCGAATAAAGTCGCGCAGGAATCGCTCCCGCTGAGCCAAATCCACCCGCGCGAGCATGGTCGCGGTTTCGTCCGGTAACGGCCGTTTGTCCGCGCCGACGATCGTGCCGTTGAGATACAGGTGAACGGACACCGCGTCGAACAGTTCCCGATCCACCGCTTCCAGGAGCTGCCGCATCCATTCCGGACCGCAGGTTCGCTGAAACTTCCCCTTCCACGTGTCGGTTTTCCCCTGGAGCAGAATGCGGATGGACGGGTCGGACTGCTTCATCGCGCGGGCGTAGGCGTTGGCGATCGCGCCGTATTGATATCCGTTCCAGTACACCCAGTCCTCATTACCGATTTCCCACCAGCGAATGTTGTACTTCTTCTCGCGGCAGGCGCGAACCCAATTCGCGGCGTATTGGGCCGCCTCCTGCACGTTGCCCGGCGCCAACAGCACCTTGGATTCCTCGAAATCCTTCGCGGCGCCGGATCGGCGGTACTGATACGTATTGACCTGAAAGACCGGCTGAAGCTTCAGTTTCCGACAGATGCCCACGATATACCCGGGCGTCATGAACAGCGGATTCTTTCGCCGGTTGTAGCTGCTTTCCGGATCGTCCCAGAAATAATGCTGGCCGCTCGTGCCGTGCGGAAAACGCAAAAACCCGACCGTCTCGGTGATGAGCTCGCGACTTTGCGGGTGCTTCATCGCCAACTCGAAGTAGCGATTGGAAAATTCCGTCCCCCCGCCGAAACAGCGCGGAGAAATCAGCCGAAGCGTCTGATCCGGATGCACCCGAAGCTCCGCCGGTTCCTCCCCCGCCGCGGGAAACGAACACCCGACAAGAATGAAAAAAAACAGCACGATTCGATGTTGTGGATCTTTCATGAACCCGTCTCATCAATTGTGAAAAAGTGAAATGTGAAAATCCGGTTCCCTCAGGAACCCTTGGGTGGATGCCAATGGATCCGCCACAACCGGTCGACTTGGGCTTTCGTGTTCGTCAACGGCAACAGGGGATTGGCGGGATCGTGCTCAGACCAACTGTCGCCGCTATAGGAATCCATGGCTTCGGCATGGCCGTCCACAAAAAAGATATTTCCCGCCAAAGGGTCGTGACGCCGTGAAAGGTTATGCTCGCCATATCCCATGCAGTAGTTGGAATACCCGATGACCGCCGAGGCGCCGACGTTCCGGTCGTGCAGCAGGATCAGTTCGCAGGGGACATAATCGCGAAATTTCGAGAGATCCCCACCGACGCCGTGGCCGGAGCCTTCATCTTCACCGTCCCCGATGTATCCGTTGTACGCGTAACTTCGCGGAAGGTTTTCCTCGCAGGGAAACTCCGGATCATTCGGCATGGAGGAAGGTTTGACTCGCGGCACGTCGTCCATGGGACAATACAGTTCTTCGGGCAGGAGTCGATCGCTTTTGATCAGGCGGCGATCCCAGGTATTGTGCCAGCCCAGCGAGGAACCGTATCGAAAGACCGGATACAGATCGTCGTGTTCGGACGCGTAGATACTGAATCCCAATCCCACGGACTTCAGGTGACTCAAACAAACAACCCCCTTCGCCAGATCACGGGCCTTTTGCAGACTCGGTAACAGAATCGACACCAGCAGCGAGATAATGGCGATGACGACCAACAGCTCAATCAGCGTAAATGCACAACAAGGCCGTCGGAGTGTTGTTTTGTTCCCTGTAGGATGAACGTTCATCATGGCGTCCTTCCGGAGTTTTGGATCGCGAGAGAAGGTTGCTGTTTCATGCCGCCTTTCCGTTTTGTTTGCAGGGATAAGAATCATTGTACCGGGGTCAGTTTATAAATTCGCAGTTCATTCGGCGCGAGGAACATGGGAATATTCCGTTTCGACGACGTTACGGATATCGTCCCTGCCGATGAAAAACCGTCCGTCACATGAATCACATTGTATGTCCCCGGCATCAACGCGTTGGGTGTGACGTTCACTCGGCGATACGTCACCTGCGATTCGTTGAAGAGGAGTATATACACCACGTCGTCTTTTCGCATCATCGCCGCCCGAACGGGCGATTCGGATTCCACCTCCAGCGGTTTGATTACACCGGCGTAGGCGTCGAGAGCGTCCAGCAGGCCGGCGTCCGTCCCTCGTTGCCAGTCGATGGGACCGGCCAACAGAACAACGCGCCCGGAACCCAGCGGTTTGATCCTGGCGAGGATTCGGCCTTTTGTTGACAACACCGGTGTTCCTTCCAGTCCCTCCAGGGAAAGGAAGGATTTCAACCGGACGGTGCGTCCCGGCAGCAAAGGAGACGTTTCGCGAAACGTATCGTTGCACGCCGGGGTTCTCTTCAACGCGTGATTCGCCGGAAGAGAGAATTCCAACCGGCCCAGCAGGGATTTGCCCGTTTTTGGATTCTCACGACAAAAAGTTCCGCTGTCGGGATTGACAATCAGTGTCGCCCCGTCGGAAACCTGTCGTTTCAGGAATTTCATCAACGCCGTGCGCATGACGCGGCTGTCCGTGTCGAGAATCAACTTGTATTGTCGCGTGAAGCGGTCTTCCGCCACGCTGAATATGGAGGAAAAGATTGGTTCGTACGGCTGATGTGTATAGACCAGACGATTCAAAAGAGGAGAATCGGTACGGGTATACCCGCGAATCACCTTGTGGAGCGCCTGGCCGGTGTCCTGGCTGGTCAACACCGCCACGGAAGGGGCAAACGGTTCGGTTTGACTCATCTCGACCCAACTGTCGCGCAGGTCTCGAAACAGAACCGCCGCCGGCGCATCGGGAGGCATGCCCCGTCGAACCGTGCCGACCCAGAGATATCCCTGTACGGGCGTCGTGAATGAATTGAAGAATCCCGCGTTGATTTCATACGGGCCGGGTGGGATCGAAGTTGGCTCGACGATCATGGGTTGGTCGAAAGCGAGCCGAAAAGCCTGACAGATTTCCTTCATGTAGATCGGTTCCGAGCCGGTGTAATCGCAGGCCACGTTGTAGCGCCGACAAACGTCTTCCGCGAAATGCGGGTTGAACGTAAAAAGAATCTTTCGGCCTTGCGGGTCCACCTCGCGAACCGTCCGAAAGACCAAATCAAACGCTTCCCGGACGGAGTAGACGCGAAAGTCCTGAAAGTCGCTCCAGCGAAGGGAAACATCCAGGCCTTCCTTCGCCTTGGGTTGTTCCACCTCGTTCCAGTTTCGATACTTCGTATCGTACCGCCGATGGAGAGTTTTAAGGGAAAAACCGCGCACGTCTTGCAGGTAGCGGCGATACTTTTTCGTCGCCCAGGGGGAATAGTCATACAGCACCGGCGGAGAACCACGGCGGTCGTGGATCGTCACCTCGACATGCTGGTACATGAATCCCCAAGCCACAACGGTAGGATTCCGGAGATACCGCTTGGCGATCTGACGGATCAGGGCGGTGAAGTGTTTGCGACTTGTCGGTCCCCAGATGCTGGGAGCGTACCCCTGTCCCTGATGCCGGCTTCGCCCTCCGAGGAACTGCCTGCCGTTCTGATCGACCATATTTTCGTGGCGGCAGAACTCGGGCACGTTGTGATCGCCCATCCAGACGCTGATGGAGGCTTGCAGTCCCACGCGGCGACATTGTTTGAGGGCGTACTCGATGGAATGGAAATCGTATTCAAATTCGCGCGGTTCCAGATACGACCACCAGCAGACCAGGTGCGCCACCGTCGCGCCGCTTTTTTTAAGGTTGTCGAACATCTCCGGGGGCATGCGTTTGGGACGCTCGCCGGCCTGGAAACGATTGCGATGGATCTGTCGCAACGGCTGCAATTCCACGCCGTACAGAAGGTTCCGTCCTCCCAAAGGAACGCCGGGCTCGACACGAACCGGCAAGGCGGGGAATTTCGTCTCCGTGACTTTCTTCCCGCGAACCGTCAGGAACATCGTTTCGCACGCGACGGGTTTCCCATCGCTACTTGCCTGGACGTCGGCTTTGTAGTTGACGGTACAATCCCGCGCCGGTGGTTTCCAGTCGAAAGAAATCGTCGGGCCGAGTCCCTGTTTGGCGGGTAGGGTTTTTGGAAGACTCGTGTAGTGAACACGCCCAGACGCGTCGGTTACGATCAGGCGCACCTTCGCCTCCAACGGTTTGGACCAAAAGGCGTCAACGGAAATCCTGGCGGCCTTTCCATACGCGACCCTCGGGGAGGAAGTGAAAACATTCAGTCGAATGGATTGGTCATCCGTATACGTTCGTCCGGTGACCGCCACCAGGATCGGCGTAGACAGGTCGGCGGAAATCGCGGTCAATGACCGGATCGTTTTAAACGGATAAGGATTCTTCCAGGTATACAGGTACAATCCCAGATGAACATGGGGATGATCGGGATGGGGGACGCTGAACCCTACCTTCGCTTGTTCGAGGGGTTCGGGATTCCACCAGTCGTCGATATTCGCTTTCCGAACGACGGGGATATCCACGCTTTGTCCGTCCGCATAGGTCACCCGATACTTCATCACCTCACGTCCCTGCGCCCATGCGCAGGCGTGAAGGAACGACAAATTCAGAGCCTTTTTCCCGATCGGAATCGGGACGGACGTGTTCGGACAGGAACGGGTGTTTTTCCCCTTCAGAATCACGATGGAAACATCCCGATGATCGGAGGGTAATTGGAAGGGAATTCCCCGGAGGACCGTCATACCTTTAGGCAGCGTTCGCAGATCGTAGTCTCCCTGGTCGGTCCAGCCGCCTTTCCCGTCGGCGGAAACGTCGTCGCGCACGCTTCGTGTAGCCGCGGGGGTAAGGTCGACGGAAAAGAAAGGATCCTCGCGATTTGTCGTCGGGGAAGGCTGATCGGCCGTCGCGTCGCCGTGAATTCCCCAGCGCCGAACGGGGGATTTCTTCGCCAGGAGAAATCCATCTCCGGCGCGAGTGTTTTGGAATTTCGGATTCCGACGACGAAGGCTTCCCGGGCCCGGCTGCATTCCCGTGGTGTCGGCTTGGTTTTTCCAGTAGGCATTCCAATCGTTGAACACCGGAGTTGCGGGATACCGGATATCGGCGGCGATCCCCACGGAATTCTTCACGAACAGGTTGAAGTGGAGCCGATTACCCTTACTCGAATTGAGAAGTTGAACGCCGCTTCTTTCGTTGGAATCGAACACGCAATGCTCGATGGTATTGTCGGTGCTTCCCGAAAGGCACAAGCCGTCGTACGGTTTCGCTTCGGCCAGGACGCATCGACGAATCACGTTGTGATGTGAGCGGTCCAGAAACAGGTTGCCGTACCCGCGGCTTTGACGGCATTCCAGATTCTCCAGGATCACGAAGTTTTGTTCGCGCAGAGTCATCGCACAGGCGTTTTTGCCTTCCGGTTGAAGGATCGGACGATTCGAATGATCTCCCCGCACGGTAATTCGATTCACGGCGGAGGTCTTTTTCCCCCGGAGTACGACCGATTCACGATATCGTCCCGGCGCGATGGTGATGAAATACGGTTCCCGAAGAACGTCGGGGATGGCGTCCACAGCCGCCTGGAGGGTGGGGAAGGATTTCTCCGGTCCAACTTCCAGATGGACGCTCGCCCAAAGGGAAAGAGGACTGAAGAACATCAGCAACGCGATGATACGGTAATGAATCATTAGATTGGTTTGGGCATCCAGGAAGGAATCACCCAGGGCGACGCCGCCACGTCGGAATCCGAATCGAAGGTGGTCACCTCCCCGGCGACCATGAGGGTATTGGCTTTTCCCTCGCCCGTCCGCGAAGGATCGCCATGTAGAAAGTGAATCCGAATATGGGAATACTGCGGGTTCGCCGCTACGTTTCCGTCGGAACTGTCAAACAAAAGAATGGTTTCCGACGGATGCGGAAACCATTCGATTTGATTGATACAATTCTTTCCCGCCATCGTGAGCCAGCCACTCATGCAATAGGTTTGCCATTTTGGAGTTTCCGGATACGCGGGGCACTTTAATATTTCCCGTCCTTCGTATTCCGTGGGATAGTAGGAAATTCCAAGATAGTCCGACAACTGTCCCATCCAATATGGATTCTTGTTTCGTTGGATGCCATTGGTGGTGAGAATCCCGTTATGATCATTGGCGTACATATGAAACGCATATCCGACTTGCTTGAGCTGCGTCTGACAGACCACTTCCTTCGCCAGGTCCCTGGCCTTGGTCAAACTGGGCACGAGGATCGACACCAGCAGCGAGATGATGGCAATGACCACCAATAGCTCAATTAACGTGAAAGCCCTTTTAGAAAAATACACACACGTCGGAGAAGGACAATCATGCATTTCGATGTCACTGTGCTTTCTCGTCATATTTCCATTCCCCGCGCCTATTTGGATCCAACGGCATTGCATTGTACCTGCTGAATGGGGATTCGCACCCGCGTTTTGGACACGCGTTTGTTCAACACCCGGTCCTGCACCATCTCCGCGACGGTGGACAGCGCCTTGCGATAATCACACAACCAGTTGACGACGTTCAGGCGGTTGTACTTCCGGGATCCCGTGTTGCGTCCGGTGGTCAGGGTCGCGTAGAGCAATTCGGGAAATTGATCGGCGAGTCCCGTCTCGGCGATCACGTAGTCGAGGAACTGTCCCTGGGTGCAGCAGACGGCGTCGTATCCGTCTTCCTTCAGGAGTCGCTCCACCTGCGGGGCACACTGATCCACGAGGGACCAGTCACGATTGAATATGTCGTCGATGATCTTCGAGATCGGAAATTTCACCAGCGTCACGTCTCCGGGACGGCCGAGGGTGACGGCCTGGTCCTGAATTCCTTCCGTCATTTCCTCAAACGAGGAGATGTGCAGATTGTCCGACAGAACGAGCAGGCGTTTTCGTTTTTGTTCCTCCAGCAGGACGCGGCAGATGTCGTGTCCCGCCGACCGGTAATCCAGCACCACGGAAGGCAACTGTCCGCCGCGAAACACGCGGTCCAGCAGCACCACGGGAATACGCTTCGCCAGTTCCAGGAAGTACGACTCGTTCGGATCGTCGTCGCACGCCCAAAGCACCATTCCCTGCACACCGTTGTCGATGAGGTGTTCCGCGATGTCGCGCTCCTGCTTCGGGTCGTCCAGACTGGAGCGGGTAATCAGGAAATTGTCCCGTTCGGCGAAGGCCTGGTCGATCGTACTGTGAATGAAATTCTCGAAACTCCATTCCCAGGAATACGGGTGAATGAATCCAAACGACAGCGCGGCCCGTCGGCAGGTGGACGTATCCACCAGTTGCACGTCCCTGCCGTGCTGCGCGAGAACGACCCCTTTGGATTCCAGATGTCGCAGCGCCCGCTGGGCGACCGAAAGCGAAACCCCGAATTCCCTGCTCAACGCCCGTAGCGACGGAAGCGTGCGCCCCGCGCGATACTCTCCCGCGCGAATCCGCTTCTTCAGCGAATGGGCCATCTGCTGATACAGCGACATCTTTTTTCCGTAGGCGAGTTTATTCATGGTTCCATTTGATTTTATGATAGATACAGTGATACATTAAATATTATTAATTATTTTTAGCTTTACTACTGTATCTCTGTAACTATCATACCCAAAAATATCCCCTTGTCAATCCACAAAATCCTCGGCAGGTATAAATAAATGAAAAAAATTCTCGTCATCCCCTTAAAGCATGAAGATCAAAGTGCCGTCACGATCCCACCCCTCAGGCCAATCCGAGATCCTGGATGGTCTCCAGCAGCACGTCAGGGCGATCCGTCAGGATTCCCTGCTGACCCCATTCGATGAGCTGACGATTGTCCTCGTCGGTGTTGGAATAAAAGACATTCGAGCGGAATCCCATGTCGTTGACCAGGCGGCAGATGTCCGGGGAAAGCTGTTTGCGTCGCGGCTGATAATATTGCACGCCGAATTGCTTCTGGCGCTGAAGCCTGTCGACGGTGATCTCGACCCGATCCTCCAGGATGCACAATTCGACGGCGGGGTCGAGTTCCCGCACCGCCTGCCCGTCGGCGAACGTGCTCATGCTCAGGTACGCCTGTTCATACAAGTCGTACTGCCGATACAGCTCGCAAATCTTCGGCAGGACCGCCGGGGAGGCGTCGTAGACCTGGATATTCATGCACACCCGCCCCGCGGCAAGCTCCAGCACCTCCTGAAAGGTGGGAATCGTCACGTCCGGAAACGCGGGTTCCTCGCGATGCTCGCCTTCGTGGTACGGGCCGAAGAAATGGGAGAAGTTGAACCGGCGAACCTCCGCCAGCGTGAACTGCTCCAAAGGCCCGGTTCCGTCGGAGGTGCGGTCTATCGTCGCGTCGTGCAGAACCACCGGAACATGATCCTTCGTGCCGCGCAGATCGAATTCAATCAAATCCACGCCGAGTTCCATCGCCTTCTGGAAGGCAAGGAGCGTATTTTCGGGAAAATTCCCGGAAAACCCGCGATGCGCGGTGACAACGACGTTTTTCTGATAGCAGTCATCCAGTTTCATACTAAGTCTCCCAATAGGCAAAACATTGTAAAAAATTCAACCGCCGTGTCAATTCGCGGGAATGTAAAAAAACAGGTTGTTAGCATCAAAATTTCTTATTAACAACCCAACGGGCTGACAGAGCATAGCCCAAGGCAACGCCTTGGGATACCGGGACACAAAAACTTTGCGCCCTGTAAGGGCACAATAGATTGTCTCGCCCTTACAGGGCTCGGATTCGTGGGAATTCCCCACCCAGGGCGTTGCCCTGGGCTATGATATTTGCGCCTTGCAGGCGATATAGATAAAACACAATGAATTGAGAGATGCGAAAGCCTTTTATGCAAAGACGAGGAATTCCTGTTCGGAGTTCAAAAAAAAACACCGGACAGCGGGACCAATCGCCCAGCCGTCCGGTGGAAAACGATTCAACAATACAATTTCAGGCCTTTATTTCCGTCGTCGACGAAGAACTCCCAACAATCCCACAGCCGTCAAAGAAATCGTCGCCGGTTCAGGAACCCCGCCACCCGCAGCTCGTCCGGTTTCAAGCCAATGATCCATAAGAAGCATTTGATCATGGTGGTAGACAATCCCATCACCATCAAAATCGCCTTGTGCCCATGTTGCAGTACCGTCATCAATACCCCAATTCTGGCCCAAAATAGTTAGATCGGATAAATTGACAATTCCATCCAAATTGGCGTCACCTAAAACATTTAATTCATCCGCTTCCTGCGCGCCAATTTCCATCAACATTCCGCCGCCGACCGTGTCAACAAGGGCCGCATAACCATCGATATCTGCGGAATCGTAATAAAGAGTCTGGCCGGCTAAATCTAAATAACTACCCTCATTCACAATAAGTTCTTCAACATACATCGCTTCATCCGAACCTACTTGATTATCATAATTATCAACAAGCCTGATCTGGCCTACGAAATCCTCATCACCAAGAACCAATGTCTCAATGGCAAAATTGGTCACCAAGCCATCTTCATCCGCCCCCATATCTTCTCCTGCAACCTCAATAGTTGTCAGCAATCCCGAGGAAATCATTTCCAAATTACTCCATCCACCATGAAACATTGGATTGATGTTTTCCTCAAGAACAACCGTACCACCGCGAAGCGTAATCGACGCGCCGGAGTAAGCGATAAAACCGTTTTGTTCTTTAAAATATAATTCTTTTACATCAATAGCCCCTTCTACTATCAACAATCCCTTGGCATGTATGCGATTGGCGGTGAGTGTTCCGGATGATTTTACCTGATAGGCTCCCGTGGAATTAACTCCGCCGATTCGAACGGTATCGGTCGTAACGTCACCGTATTGACACATTTGGCCGTTACCACCATTAAAACCAACATAGATAGCTTTGGCGTTCAATTGCCCACCATTCATAAGATACGCTCCGCTGCCTCCGGAACGAGAACCAATCTCCAACGTTCCACCAATATCCAATTGGCCGGACTGCTGATTGATACTCGCATTTGTCGTCACACCAACGTGCAATTCATTCGCAACGCAACCGGTTGTATTGATAACAACCTGTTGCGCGGAACTGTCAATTTTCACGATATCCGTTGATGCAGGTACACCGGACGTCCAGTTTTGCGCATTGGTCCAGGCCCCGCTCTGTGAACCCGTCCAGGAAGTATCCGCCGTAACAGTTCCCGGATCCCAGGTTCCAATAGAACTAGCCGCCTCGATAATCTTATCAACATTTTTTGATATCCTGACCGAAGCCGTATATTCTCCCCAATAAGGAAAAGATTCACCGGTTGTTTTATTTCGAAAATACGTTGGACCTGTGGGAGAAGTCGCACCGGTTACCAACCCCATAATCTTCCAGGTATTATTATCCTGCGCGAAGCAACCTGCCCCGGAATCATAATTCTTTGCATTCACTTCATAGGATGTTGCATCAAGACTATTAGGTTCATCAAAATTATACATCAAATTCTTACCTTCAATAACATAACCAAATGTTTTTGCATATCCTGGAATTGAATCTAATGCTGATCTTACTTTATTCGTCCCCCATATCAGTCCTGTTGAAGAACCATCATTATATCCACACACCAGATTCTGATTGGGCGGATCACAATAGATACGTGAATCTCCTGAAGCATTGGTTCTACCGCGGCCGCCAATAACCGAAGTTTGTCCAACCTCATCTGCATAATCGTACAATTTCGCCCAGTTTGTCAGATTGGCGGGTTGACCACCGGCGGTTTGAATCCGAATCACTTCCAGATCCAGGCCGTAGCTGTTCTGCATATCCACGGAATCAGCTACGTAGTACGTCGTCCCACCAACATTCACCGGCATGCCGGTTGTTACACTGTAATGTCCTGCCGTCAGGA
This sequence comes from Phycisphaerae bacterium, assembly GCA_016929245.1. Lineage (GTDB taxonomy): Bacteria > Planctomycetota > Phycisphaerae > SM23-33 > SM23-33 > JAFGEJ01. The sequence goes on along the minus strand of JAFGJE010000160.1, from coordinate 4,447 downwards.
TGTAGTTGGGATTGATCGCAACACACGACCAACTATTATTCAGCGCAGGACAGATATCATCCGAGGGATGCAATGCCGACGGCATAACGATCACGTCGCCGTTTTCATCCGTGTGATGCACCAACGCCAGTGCGCTGGAACTTCCCAGCGACACAGCCAACAACATCAACAAACCCTGTTTCATTCCTTTTCGTGTAAACATCTTCATTCTCCTTCACGTTGTATGAATCACCCCGGAATTACGAATGCCTCCAAAACAAACGCCCGCGGCGATTCAATGCCTCTTTGTTGGGAAAATTTGGGAAAATCACGTAGTTTCCCATTCCCTTACAAACAACCATTCAGCCGACACGCATGGCTATGTCCACAAATAACACGAACGGCACGAAAGAGGAGTCGTTTGACGAACGAGGGATTCGCGCATGGGCGAACCGAAGAGGCCTTACAGCGGCGGGAGCAGCATCGGATCGTGAGGCGATCCTCCCCAAAGCCCACATGTACGTTGTACAACACAAACGCATTGCCTCCCAATGCAACCATTACAACCTGAACTACCAGAAACCATCCTCCGGAACTAGCAAGTCCGAATAGGATTATTCCCATTTTATGTCATAATCGCGTTTCGTCAACGAAAATCCGGTATTCAATGCAAAACAAATCCCCCAAAGGCCTGATGAAATTTTTTTCATTTTCCCCTTGTCCCCGGAGTGGGGAGGATGGTATACTTCTTCTGACTGACCGGTCAGTCATTTGAAATTACTTCGATGTAACTTAAAAATATAAAGGATTTTATAAATATTATGGCTGAAAAAAAGGATAGAGTACAGGCTCGTCGGTCGGCGATTCTGACTGCCGCGGAGCATGTTTTCGCTGCCAAGGGGTATTCTGCCGCGACGGTCGATGAGATCGCCGAGAAGGCGAATCTCTCCAAGGGCAGCGTCTACAACTATTTCCAGAGCAAGCAGGAATTGTTCGGCGAATTGTTCCTCCAGGCGTTGATCGAAGACGAAGCCAACCTGGAAGAGCTCATCAAGCAGGACATCCCCGCCCGATCGAAATACGACGCCTTCATGAAGCACTGCTACGCCCGATTCACGAAATACGAACCGCTGGGCAGGCTGTTGCTGGAATTCTGGGTGACTGCCGCCGGCGAAAGCGGCGCGGGACCGTTCGCCCAGGCGTTTCACGCGCTGTATGAACGGAACCACCGGCGGCTGGTGGCGATGTTCCGGCAAGGGGAGATCGAGGGGGATTTCATCATGGAGCACGGGCCTGAGGTGACGGCGTCGCTTCTGATCGCCGCGATTGACGGGATGCACATCCAGGTGCTCCTCGGCGCTCACGAACCCTGGACGGAGACGGAATTCCACGCCTTCCAGAAGGCGGTCACCCGGGCGCTGCAGGCGACCGGCAGCTTGTATCCGGAAGACGAAACCATTACAGAGGACGTCGTTGAATGACGAAACCATCGCTCAATCCTTATCCGTCGCCGTTTTCCGATATATCGAAACCGACGAATTCCCCCCCTCCCCCGCCTCCGGAGAAACCGGGAACCAAATCGCAGGGCCTGGGGCGGGTGATCTCCATCATCGTGATCCTCCTGGCGGTGTCGGTGGTGGTCTCGCTGGGGGTGCTCCTGCCGAAACGCAACAACGATCAGCCGCCTACCCCCCCCAACCCCGTTCCGATCAGCGTTCGGGTCGTCGAACCGCTGGCGGAGGTGGACGACGTGTTCACAATTCCCGGCGTGGTCGAACCCAACCGCGTGGTGGACGTAGCCGCGGAGGTGGCCGCCCAGGTGTTAGCCTACGCCGGATCGAAGGACACGCTGGGGCCCAGTTCCCAGCCGGTCAAGGGCCCCGCTTCGGCGGGCGTGCTGAAAGAAGGCGTGGACGTTCAAGCCGGTCAGCCTCTGGTGTACCTGAACACCGATCTTCTCAAGGCCCAGCGTGACAAAGCCAAGGCGGAATACGACTTTCAGACGCGCGAACTGGATCGGATCCGGGATTTGAAGGAAAAAGGCGTCGCCACGGGCATGGAACTCGACCGGGTGATCATGGGACGGGACGTCGCCAAGGCGGCGCTGGAACTGGCGGAGGCGAATCTCCAGCGCACCAGCATCGTCGCGCCGATTCCGGGCGTGCTGAATCGCCTCCCGGCGGAGATCGGAGAATACGTCGCCCCGGGCACGCCCGTGGCGCAGATCGTGGACATGGACACGGTCAAGATCGTCCTGGACATCCCCGAACGCGACATCGGGTATCTGCACGTCGGTCACGCCGAAACGATCGTCTACGGTATCGACAAACCCGAAGAAATAATCGGCAGGATCACCTACATCAGCGAACTGGCCGACGACGCGACGCGCACGACGCGGATCGAGATCACCGTGGACAATCCACCCGACGCTCACGGGCGGCGCCAACTCCGCAGCGGGCAGATCGTCCAGGCGAAAATCCGCCGGCGCACGCTGCGGGACGTGATCATGATTTCGCTGGAATCCGTCATTCCGCTGGAAAAGGGGTACGTCGCGTACGTCAATGAAAACGGCGTGGCGACGAAGCGGATTCTCACCCTCGATCCGAGCCTGTTCTTCGGACAGAAAATCCGCGTCGAGAAGGGACTCCGCGCCGGCGACCGACTGATCGTCAGCCGCGATTCCCGCCTCGGTCCCGACCAGGCGGTCAAGGAAGTGGAAGTATTGAATTCCACGACGCAACCGGCGTCCCAGCCGGCCGGCGCTTCCGCGGGAGAAGGAGAATAAGCTCATGCTCCTTTCCAACGTGGCGATTCGCAATCGGACGACGGTGTTCGTGATGATCTTCCTGATCGGCGTGGCGGGCGTGTACAGCTACCTCGCCCTGCCCCGCGAAAGCGCCCCGGACGTGAAACTGCCCAACATCCTGATCACCACGCCGCACGAGGGCGTCACGCCCCGCGACGTGGAGAACACCGTCACGAACAAGATCGAGCAGGAAATCACGGGCGTCAAGGGACTCGATGAAATCCGCAGCGTCACGGCCGAGGGAATCAGCAGCATCAACGTCGAGTTCCAGTCCGACGTGGACATCGACGACGCCCTGCAGCGCATCAAGGACAAGGTGGACCTCGCTCGCCCCGAACTGCCCTCCAACTCCGACAAACCCGTCGAACCGGTGGTCTCGGAAATCAACATCGCGGAATTCCCGATCATGATCATCAGCCTGTCCGGACCGATCTCGCCGGTGCGTCTGAAACTCATCGCCGAGGCGCTGGAGGACGAAATCGAGGTGCTTCCGGGCGTGCTGGAGGTGGACGTCTCCGGAACCCTCGAGCGGGAAATCATCGTCGAGATCGACCCGGATCGCCTGGCGCAGTACGGATTGAGCACGACGGAACTGCTGCGCCTCGTGCCGTCTCAGCACGTGAATCAGTCCGCCGGCGGGCTGGAAACCGAAGGCACGAAGTTTAATATCCGCATTCCCATGGAAGTCACCCAGCCGGGCGAAATCGACAAGTTTCCCCTGGCGATCCGGAACGGAAAGCAGATATACCTTTCCGACGTCGCGCGCGTGCGGGACACCTTCAAGGACCGCGAAACCTATTCCCGCCTCGACGGGCAGCCCAGCGTGACCCTGGCGATCAAAAAACGCGTCGGCGCGAACATCGTCAATATCGCCGCCGCCGTCAAATTCCTCCTCGCCGAAGCCCGCAAGCGATTGCCCCCCGGCGTGAAGCTCGAACTGATCGACGACCGCTCCAAAGAAATCCACTCCATGATCCTGGACCTGGAGAACAACATTCTGACCGGGCTGATCCTCGTCGTCGGCGTGCTGATGCTGTTCATGGGGCTGCGCTCGAGCCTGATCGTCGCCACGGCGATTCCCCTGAGCATGATGATGAGCCTCGCGGCGATCCTGGCGATGGGATATACACTCAACATGGTGGTGCTGTTCGCGCTGATTCTGGCGTTGGGGATGCTGGTCGACAACGCGATCGTGATCGTGGAGAACATCTACCGGTTCATGGAAATGGGGTATTCCCGCGTCGAAGCGGCGATGAAAGGCACCGCGGAGGTCGCCTGGCCGGTCATCGCCTCGACCGCGACGACGGTCGCGGCGTTTTTCCCGCTGCTGTTCTGGCCCGGGATCATGGGCGAGTTCATGCGATTCATTCCCATCACCGTCATCACGGTGCTGACGAGTTCCCTGTTCGTGGCGATGATCATCAACCCGGTGATCTGCTCCGTCTTCGCCAAACCCGCCAAACGCAAGGTGGACCCGCACCATCATCCGGGAGGCTTCGTTCGCGGATACCGGCGCGTGCTGCAAGTCGCGCTGGGACATCCCGGAACCACGCTGACGCTGGGGATTCTTCTGCTGGCGGCGGTGATCATCGTCTACACCCGTCGCGGCCGGGGAACGGAACTGTTTCCCGGAACCGATCCCGACCAGGCGGTGATTTCCAT
>JAFGJE010000159.1 GCA_016929245.1 Phycisphaerae bacterium | reverse complement strand
CTCAACCAGATGCCCCGCGAGGAAGGTCTCGCGGAGATCGAAGGCTACCAGCGCGGCGCCTACAAGGGCAGGACCATGCTCGTGCGGTTCTTCTGCCTCGGACCGGTCAACAGCCCGTTCGCGATTCCGTGTTTGCAGATCACGGACTCCGCCTACGTCGCCCACAGCGAAGATTTGCTCTACCGTCGCGGGTACGAGGAATTCAAACGTCACGCCGCCCGGGGCGACTTCGAGTTTTTCAAATACCGTCACGCCACCGGCGCGGTGGACGAACGCATGACCTCCAGCGACGTCGAGCACAAGCGCATCTACATGGACTACACGAAGAACACCGTGATCTCCGTCAACACGCAGTACGCGGGTAACACGGTCGGCCTGAAGAAACTCTCGCTGCGCCTGGCGCTGCGGAAGGCCGACCGCGAAGGCTGGCTCGCGGAGCACATGTTCATCATGCGCGTCAATGGCCCCGCCGGCAGAAAGACCTATTTCTGCGGCGCGTTCCCCAGCGCCTGCGGAAAAACCTCCACCGCCATGGTTCCGGGCGAGAACATCGTCGGCGACGACCTGGCGTACTTCCGCGTGATCGACGGCGAGTTCCGCACGGTCAACGTCGAGAGCGGCATCTTCGGCATCATCACCGATATCAATTCCCAGGACGACCCGGTGATCTGGGACGTGCTGCACAAGCCCGGCGAGGTGATCTTCACGAACGTTCTGATCCATGACAATAAGCCATACTGGATCGGCATGGACGGCGAGATTCCCGACCGGGGCGAAAACTACTGCGGGCCGTGGAAAGCGGGCCAACTCGGTCCGGACGGCGCGAAGACCACGCCCAGCCACAAGAACGCCCGCTACACCGTGCAGATGAGCGACCTTCAAAACGCCGACCCCGACTGGGACAAGCCCGAAGGACTGCCCGTCGGCGGGATCATCTACGGCGGGCGCGATTCCGACACGTCCGTTCCCGTGCGCGAAGCGTATAGCTGGGAGCACGGCGTCTGCACGATGGGCGCGACGCTCGAATCCGAAACGACGGCAGCCACCCTCGGCGCCGAGGGCGTGCGGTCGTGGAACGTGATGAGCAACATGGATTTCCTCTCGATGTCCGTCGGGCGATATATTAAAAACAACCTGGAATTCGCCGGGGACATCGAGCGTCCGAAGGTGTTCGGCACGAACTACTTCATCAAGAAGGACGGAAAATATCTCAACGGCAAGCTGGATAAATCCGTCTGGCTGAAGTGGATGGAACTCCGCGTCCACGGCGACGCCGAAGCCCTCGACGCCGCGTACGGGTTGATTCCAAAATACGAGGACTTGAAGAAACTCTTCAAGCAGGTTCTCGACAAGGAGTACACCGAGGCCGACTACGTCGACCAGTTCATGATTCGCGTTCCGGAGTGCATCGCGAAACTCGACCGCATGGAGAAGATTTTCGCCACGGTGTCCGACACCCCCGAAGCGATGAAGGCGGAAATGAAGGCCCAGCGCGAACGACTGGAAACCTTAAAATCCACTAAAGGCGACTACGTCAGTCCGCTGGACCTGTAAAAAAAGAGATTGTCATTACAGCGCCGAGCGGCAAGCCGAATCGAATATCGGCTTGCCGCTCGGCGCTGTTTCTTTTCAATAACGTATTGAAACGCTAAAACTGAAAATAAATGAACGGCGCGAAGTTTTCGGGGTAGAAGACGATAATCATCCAGACCAGCGTGCACAGCAGCGTCGGTTCGGCGAGGCTCAACGCCGGTAAGCGCTTCAGGCGTCGACCGGCCGGGTGCAGCTCCATCAGGTGCGTGAGAACCACGAACCCCACGCCCAGCAGCGCCTGCGGCATGATCCAGCCAATCCCCTCCCGCCAGTGGAACATCGCGGAAATTCCATCCAGCGCCAGCGCGAAGGATTCACTCATGGTCGCCTGCCCGGCGATGGTTAAGCTGCCGCACCGGAAAAACACCCACGCGACCATCACGATCGTCATAGTCACCGTCCACCCGATGAAGCTCCAGATGCCGCGCGCAACCGTATGGTGGAATCGCGGCAGAAACCGGCCGGACAGAAATTTATGCGCCGCCAGCGCCGCGCCGTGCAGCAGCCCCCACAACACGAACGCCCAGGACGCCCCGTGCCACAACCCGCCCAGCAGCATGGTCAGCATCAGGTTGATGTACGTTCGCCGCGGACCTTTGCGATTGCCGCCCAGGGGGATGTACAAATAATCCCGCAGCCAGGTGGACAGCGAAATGTGCCACCGCCGCCAGAATTCCGTCGTCGATCGGGCGAGGTACGGGTGGTCGAAGTTGCGATTGAAGTCGTACCCCATCATCCGCGCCACCCCGATGGCCATGTCGGAGTAGCCTGAAAAGTCGCAGTAGATCTGCGCCGCGTAGGCCGCCGTCGCCAGCCAGACCGTCGGCGTGTCGAACGCGGTGAGATTCGGATACACCATATCCACCATCATCGCCAGGTGATCGGCGATGACGACCTTCTTGAACATGCCGAAAATGAACTGTCGCAGACCGCTGTGGATGCGCTGAAGCGTCACGCGGGGCGCGGCCTGCAATTGCGGGAGAAAGTCGCTCGCCCGGACGATGGGACCGGCGACCAGTTGCGGAAAAAAGGCCACGAACAGCGCGAAGTCGAAGAAATCCCGGCAGGTGTCGATCCGTCGGCGGTAGACGTCGATGGTGTAGCTGAGCGTCTGGAACGTGTAAAACGAAATGCCCACGGGCAGGATGATGTTCAAGCCCTGCATATCCCAGCCGAGGGGTTCCAATGCCGCCGCCAGCGAGGCGACGAAGAAATTGTAATATTTGAAGAATCCCAGCAGTCCCAGGTTGCACACCAGGCTTACCAGCAGCAACAAGGCGCGTTTTTTGGGCGCGTCCGTCCGGGCGAGCAGAAGGCCTACCGTGTAGTCCACCAGGGTGGAAATCAGCAGCAGGCCGCAGAAACGCCAGTCCCAGTAGGCGTAGAAATAGTAGCTTCCCAGCAGCAGCATCCGTTTTCGGAACGTGTTGTGGCGCACGGTGATCGACAGCAGAAGCACCGCGCCGAAAAACAACACGAAGATCAGGCTGTTGAACGTCACTGGCCGTCTCCCGCGGTTGGAGGCGAGGAGAGAAATTCCGGATGCGCGTCCAGGTAGTCCGAAATCGCCTCGGCGAGGAGCTGATGTCCGACGGCGTTGAAGTGTCCCCGGCCGGGCCGGGAATTGGCGAATCCGCGCGGCAGGGCGCCGCCGGATCGGACATGCCGGGAAAATCGGTCGTACAACAGGATCACCGGGACGTGTTCTTTCCGGCAGACTTCGGCGAAACGCGTTTCGATTTCCTCGGTGGGACGATCATACACGACGCGTCCGTTGTGTATTCTCGCGGCATGCGTCGCCATCAGAATCAGCAGGGGGATATTCGTCCGGCTGCGTATCTGGCGGATCGCGCTTCTCCAGAACGCCTCGATGGAGTCGGGATAGGGAAGGCGTGTTTTCGACAGCGGCGCGAACCCCGGCGGGGCGGGGGTGTTTCCTGCCGCGGGACCGGGCCGAACGCGAAACGACGGCAGCGAAACGAGAAATTGCTTCGCCGGCCAATAGAAAATCGAGAGCTTGGTTTTCAGGAGAATCGGTCCCAACCACGGAAATTCGGGAACGTGCAGCGTTTCGGAAAATTCCGCGCGGGGTTCCGGGGAGGGAATCAGCCGCTGATTCGTGCCATTCGGCAGCACGTCGCTGGGATGCAGCAGGAGAACCACCCCGGCGATTTGCGGATACGCCCGGAGGTATCGCGGCAGCAGGAAATAGACGTCCGAGAGATTCTGGTCGCTTCGTCCCAAGCCGACCGCGTAGAGGTCGGCCCGTTCTCGACGGATTTCGTTGAACCGGGTGAAAACCTTCTCCCGCATATCCACCTGAAACGCTTCGATGTAGGAATCGCCCATGATCGGCAGGAGGCGTTTGGAGGCGTAATCGTCCGGCAGGCCCTGGAAACCGTCCGGACCGAACGCCGTGAACCCGCGTCCTTCCTTGTTCTGAAAAACCGTCGCGCCGGGCAACGGCACGTGACGTTGGGCGACGTCGGAATAGGCCCAGGGAACGGCGTCGGTGACGGTCGCGGCGCCCAGACCCCAGATCAACATCGTCGCGAGCGCCGCACCGGTGATCCATCGCCAGACGTAGCTCCAGCGCGTGGGACTGGACATCCTGCGATGCGGCCGAAGATGGAGTTTGCGAATCTTCACAGCCGGATAGGTATACGAAGAATCCCCAGAAAATGCCACTGGATATTCGTGAAAAGACAGTGCTTACGTATCGTAATTCATGTCTGCAGCCCATTGGGCTGATGGAACATAGCCCAAGGCAACGCCTTGGGTTATCGAGATGAAAAAACGCAAAGCCCTGCAAGGGCACAAGAGATTGTTTCGCCCTTGCAGGGCTCTGATTTAGTAGTGTCCGTCAACCCAGGGCGTTGCCCTGGGCTATGATGTTGACGCCTTTCAGGCGATAGATTCATAAATCAAAAAATATGTAGAAGCGTAAATCCCGCGTTAAAAGAGCGAGAAGCGAAGCTTATTTATACTTCTCAAAGGTAATTTCCTCCGTCGAACGTTTTTTCGCCTTGGCGTGTTGGGTCAGGAGTTGCAGGTAGGAGGCGGGGATATGATCGGCCTGGATCCGCAAGATTTCCCGGGCGGCATGAATCGCCGATTCGTTCGGGCCTTCGATCTCCACGAACGCACCGAGCAGCGGAAGTGAGTCCAGTTCCACGCGACATCGCCCCAGCCGGTAGCTGCTTCGGCGTTTCTGGTAGCAGAATGTCTGAATCAGTCCGCAGGCGAGCAGCAGTTCGTGGGCGGCCGATTCGTCGTCGAGGCGGGTTTGAATTTCGCGGCGAATCTTGACCTTCAGATTCGCCTCCACGGGACCTTTGAATGTGATCTCCGCCCGGGGATCCGGATTCCACGCGCCGGATCGGAGCACTTTCAAACTCCGCAGCCGCAACCCGCACCCACTTCGGCGAAACCGATGATCGGGTCGATCGTAAAAACGATCCGTCTGGATCACCGTACCGAGAAACACCGCTCCCGCGCCGCGCAGGCGCCGACGAATCGATGGATGGTCTTGAACGGGATATTTGGCTTCAATTTCGTTCGGCATGGTATTCCTAACCATTTATCTGTCATCCTGAGCGCAGTCGAAGGATCTCACGGGTAGTTAGGCGTGAGGTCCTTCGACTTCACTCGAAGACTCGCTCCGCTCAGGATGACAGTTGGTTATTTTCATTTTATTTCTAACGACGCAACCACTCGGCCACGTCCTTCGCCGCCGTTGTGCGGGACGTCGTTTGGGCGTTTTGCCGCATTTCATCCAACCGGCTGGGATTTTGCAGGATCGGAAGCAGTTCTTCTCGCAAGCCGGCGGCGTTTTTCGTCGCGTCGCATACATCGTCCACAATTATCGCTGCCCCCGCAGCCGCGAGATCAGTCGCATTGCGGTATTGCTGGCGATCCTTGTGATGCGGATACGGCAGAATCACCGCCGGAGTAGCGGTGGCGGAGAGTTCCGCGATGGTCCCCGCCCCCCCGCGACACAGCGCCAAATCCGCCGCCGCGTAAGCGAAATCCATCCGGTCGCAATACGAAAGCACCACTCCCGCGACGCCCGCCTGCTTCATTGCATCGTCCGTATCCCCTTGCCGTTCCGCGCCGACGATCAGCAGCACCTGCCAGGAATCCCGAAGCTCCGCCAACTCACCCGCCAGTTCGACAATAGCGTCCGTCAGATTCGCCGCCAGCGTCGAACCGCCGAAGACCAGCAGCGTTTTCTTATTCGCGTCGAGTTGGAAGTGTTGTATCGCGTCTTCGCGTGTTGCCGTGGTCAGTTGCGCCCGCACGGGACAGCCCACGCATCGCACCTTCGTTTGCACGTGCGTCGGGAAGCAGTTCGCCGTCGAAGCAAACTGCGTGAAAATCGCGTCGACGCGCTTGGCAAGGTACGCATTAGCCCGGCCGGGGATGGCGTCGGGATTCAACAGCGCCGTGCGAACGCCCATCTTCGCGGCGGTTCGCACCATCGCCCCAGCCGCGAATCCGCCCAACCCCAGCACCGCGCGAGGCTGCTCGCGCGATATGCAGTCCTTCGCCAGCGTCAGCGACCCCCGCCAGCCCCGCCAGAACCGCCATAGGCCGGTAATTCTTCGCGGGAAAGGTTGAATCGGTTGCGGCAGGGGGGTGTAGGCCAGCGGATCGAGAATCTCCCGGTCGATAGGCCGGGAACTGCACGCGAAAATTACCTTCGCGTCGGGATCAATCCGTCGCAGCGCCTCAGCCACCGCCAGGCCGGGATACAAATGCCCACCCGTTCCCCCACCGGCGAAAATGTACGTGTTACTTTTCATATTTGACCACAGATCGAAGATCCCATAGGACGGTATAGAGAACACAGAAAAGTCAATGATCGTGACATTATTTCAATCTCTTTGTATTGAAGCCCAAAGGGCTGATAGCGTTTAGCCGGTGGTGAGTGAAGCGAACCACCGGGAAGGGATTCAAGGAATCCCAAGTCCCGAAGGGACGGCAGCGAATCAGGAATTGGATCATTTTGCTAAATGCCAACATCGCTGTCGTCCCGTTGGGACTCTTTTTTGGGGAATCGATTCCGGTGGTTCGCTTCGCTCACCACCGGCTAAACGCTTTTCGTCCCTTCGGGACGAAGAGTGTGATTTTTATGTTTTCATATTTGCTTGGCGGGGCTCTGTCCCGCCAAGTTTTGCGCGAATCTGGGAGGTGGCGGGACGGAGCCCCGCCACCCAAATCCTTGGGCTGTGAGCGCAGTCCGGGCTGAGCCTCTCTGGTCAATCACTCTTCAATTGTCTCACCAGCCGGTCTCGCCGAGACCGACGCGATCAGCGTCGCCGCGACGGCGGTGATGACCAGGCTGGTACCGCCGGCTGACACGAACGGCAGGGAAATGCCCGTCGGCGGCAGGGCGTTTAAGTTCACGGCGATGTGCATGATCGCCTGCAGGGCGACCATAATCCCCAACCCCGCCGCGAGCACCCGTCCCAGTTCGTCGCCCGCGCGGGCAGCCGTCCTGCGAGTATGCCATAACCATATCAGCAGCAGTCCCATCAGCAGCACCGCCCCGCGAAAGCCCCATTCCTCGCAGAAACTCGCGAAAATGAAGTCCGTGCTGTCTTCGGGCAGGAAACCGAGTTTGCGAACGCCCAGGCCCAGACCCCGGCCGGTCCATTGGCCTCCGAAAATCGCCATCAGCGACTGTCGCACCTGGTACGTCGAATTGTTCGTCGCGTCCCATGGATCGAGCATCGCCAGGATGCGCTGCAGGCGGAAGGGGGTGTCGATCACGATGTAGAAAAACGCTCCCGCCGAAGCAGCCACCGATCCGGCGAGGTAATACCACGGCACACCCGCCAAAAACATCACCACGCCCGCGGAAACGCCGATCAATCCCGCCGTTCCGAAATCCTGCGTCACGACCAGCGCCATGCACCCGCCGGTCAACCCGCCCGCGATGAGGAACGTCCAGAAATTGCGCACCTTCTTCCCGCGGCGCGTCAGCCAGCAGGCCAGGAAGACGATCAGCGCGAGTTTAATCAGTTCACTCGGCTGCAGGCCGATGGAATATTGTCGCGGACCAAGGCGAATCCAGCGGAACTTTCCGCCGACGGAATGGCCGACGCCCGGCACGAACACCAGACACCCCAACCCGATCGCCACGATCAGCAACCCCAGCGACAACCAGGGCAGCCACGGTCCCGCGCCTAACCAGCGATAGTTCATCCGCCACCCGACCAGCAGCACCCCGGCAGCCATCACGGCAAAGAGCGTGTGTCGCATATCCACGCGAGCGTACCAGACGGAAGATTCCCCAACGCTCATCACGGCGCTATGCACCATCACCACCCCCAGCGCCAGCAGGCCAAGAGCCGTCAAAATCACCCCCCGCCCGGGAGGATTTTCAATAAGAGGCAGCGTCCGTGCTGTTGTATCGTTCATGTATCCATCCATGCGTAGGGCGTGCAACTCGTTGCACGCGCAATCTTAAAAAATCGGCGGGTGCCGTGGTTCGCGGAGTCCCGAAGGGGCGCAACAACCACGATATTCAACATGGGCGTGGCGGGGTTCCATCCCACCACGTCTTCGCCGGCGGGACAGAACCCCGCCAGTCATTCACAAAAACACATACCATACGCGCAGTCTTCCCATGCGTATGGTTATGTTATCGGACAAACCAATGTCGCAATATGAATCTGGATTGCTTGATTTTTTACATTCCGCGGCGTCGACGTAACAGCACCGTTCCTATGAAACCAAACAGACTCAGCGACACCGGTTCGGGCACTTCATACGTGTATTTCACTTCTCCGCGAATCGTCACGTTCCCGTTGGTTCGGGTTCGCACCACGTCATCGTAGTAGGGCGAACACATCGACGAAGCAACCTCGAACCACGTGTTCGTGATGTTGGGATCCTCATTGGGGTGTTGGATATATTCGATGAACGCGGGGTTCTCATTGTCCGGGCCGGGAAAATCGGGCAGGGGGGTGATCGTGCTTCCGTCGGACTTGCTCATCATGCCCAGCGAACCGGAGATGGAGGCCGCGTCCGTGCCGATAAAATCGGGAGTGTCGTCCGTGTCGATCGACAATTCATGAAACTCCGCGCCCTTGCCGTGCAGGATGCCGCCGTAAGGCACGGTCGTCCAGGCGGTTTCCTCCCCGATATAAGGATACGAATAAAGAAACCAACCGCCGGCGGTGAGATGTTGCCCATATCCGAAATCGGCTCGTTCACTGTCGATTTGAATTTGGCTCCAACTCCCGCTGACAAGTGTCATAACGAATTCCACCTGCTGGAGGTGTCCCATACTCGTGTCAAACCTGGGAAGCAGAAACATCCCGCCGATGTATCCGTACTGCTGACTGTTGAAGTCCGATGCCGTGAACGAGTATTCTTCGCTGTACGTGATCGTTTCGATCTCGTCGGCCTGCATGGAGGAAATGAAAACCATACTCGGCGCACAAAGCAGGCACAGCCATATCCATGTTTTTCGGTACATATTCGCACCTTTCCTTTCCCTTCAGAAGTAAACGTATAGGCTCACACGTTGAAGACAGATACATGAGGGACGCTGAAAGCTCGCAATCCCCAACCACCCGAAGTGAATAGTATGATATACCCGTTACGGAATTCGTCAAGTGGTTATATGAAATATTAATAGTTCCCTGGGATCGTTCTTTTAGGGATAACCAATCGGCCGGTTTTCCACCAGGCCGTGCTTCACGGGATTCATGTGAACGTAGACGACATGGCTGCGATATTCTCGCTGTTCCCAGATTCCTTTTAATTTTTCGGGTGTGTGATAGTAGCCCCGGGCGCGAGCCCGGGGACGCCAACGTCGAGAAACCCAAGAGCCCCAACGGGGCGATTGAACGCTTCAATCGTCCCGCCGGGACTCTATAATGAATACGCCATTCTTGCCCACGGGCTTGCGCCCGTGGCTACTCTCAAAGAATCCAATTCCTCCACATAAATTGGATATGAACCTTTATTTACTGACTACCGGCTCCTGACTACACTGCTTCGCCCTGCGTAGCGGCTTCGCAGAGCAGGGCTGACTACTCCCCACCGGGAACAATCCCCTCGGCCTGTAGAAATTCCCGTGCGACCTCTTTGATCGGCCTTTGTTTGCCGGCTACTTCGTAGTTTAGGCGTTGCATGGTGGGTACGTCGATCTTGCCGGCGAGTTTGTCGAGGGCTGGTTTGAGTTGGGGGTGTTTTTGTAGGGTTTCCTGTCGTACCAGCGTCGCCGCGTCGTAGGGCGGCCAGTAGTTTTTGTCATCTTGCAGTACGCGAAGATTGTACGCCTCCAGCCGGCCGTCCGTGCTGAACGCGGCGATTACGTCCACGTCGCCTTGCTTCAGCGCCTCGTACATCAAATCCGGGCTGATGTCCTCTGCCTTTCCGAACTTGTATCCGTACGTCTTGCTCAACCCCGGATACCCGTCGGCGCGTTCCATGAACTCGCCGGTGAACCCAGCCGTCATGTTTCCCGCCCGGCCTTTCAAATCCGAGACGCATTTCCAGTTGTACTTCCCGGCGTCTTTCTGCCGGACCGCCAGCGCGTAGGTATTGGCAAAGCCATACGGTGCCAGCCACTCGACCTCAAACTTGTTTTGATATTGCTCTTTAACGGTCTTGTACACCCGCGAAGCGTCCAGCGGGCCTTGGGACTCGATATTCAGCACGCTTAGATATCCCGTGCCGGTGTATTCGGGGTACATGTCGATCTCGCCGTTGACGAGGGCGGCGTGGCAGATCATGGTCCCGCCCAGGCCGAACTCGCGCTTGACCGTCAGGTCGGTGTTTTCCTCGATGGTCTGGGCGAGCATTTCCCCCAGCAGCAGTTGCTCGGAGAATTCCTTCGAGCCGATCACAACGTCAGGCCGTCGGCTTCGCGTCAGCAACGATCCGCCCTCAACCACCAGCGGCAGGAGCAGCAGAAGCATCGGAAGAATCGCGACAGGCCGAAGCAGGCGATCCCACGCGGGTTTGAGATAGCGAACCGGCCTGGAGGCCCACTCGCCGGACCAGATCGCCCCGTCGACCACGAGGGCCAGGATGGCTGCCGGGATCGCCCCGGCGAAGATCAGGTTATAATTCCGCAGCGAAATCCCGCGGAAAATGTACACGCCCAGCCCGCCCGCGGCGATGAACGCCGCCAGCGTCGCGATACCGACCGAGATAATGGCCGCCGTTCGTATCCCCGCGACGATCACCGGCAGGGCCAGGGGCAGTTCCACGCGGATCAGTCGCTGCGCGTTGGTCATGCCCACGCCCCTCGCCGCCTCGACGGTCCCCGCGGGCACGCCGTCCAGGCCGGTTACGGTATTGCGAACGATCGGCAGCAGGGCGTAGAGCGTCAGTGCGATCCAGGCCGGGAGGAAGCCCATGGAGTTCGTCGCGATTAAGAGCATCGCCAGCAGCGCCAGGCTGGGGATGGTCTGCAAAATCCCCGCGATCCACAGCACCGGCCCGCGCAGCGAAGGTACGCGATGGGAAACAATTCCCAGCGGCAGGCCCAGCAACACACCACCGAGGACGGCGGCGCCGGTCAAGACCAGGTGCTGGTACACGCGCGTCAGGAGGTCCGGGGGGATGGTCATGCGCCGGCCTCCTGGAAGGTTTTGAGTTGCTGGGCGGGTTTTTCGACGAGTTCGCGGACGAAGTCGCTCGCCGGTGCGGTGAGAATTTCCTTCGGTGTTCCGACCTGCTGAAGTTTTCCGTCGTGCAATACGGCGATGCGGTCGGCGAGCGTGACGGCCTCGAAGATATCGTGCGTCACGAAGACGATGGTTTTCGTCAACCGGCGTTGAAGCTGGAGCAGTTCCTGTTGCAGGCTGTCGCGCGTCACCGCGTCGAGCGCGCCGAAGGGTTCGTCCATCAGCAGATAATCGGGATTCACCGCCAGCGCCCGCGCGACGCCCACGCGCTGTTGCTGCCCGCCGGACAGTTCTCGCGGATGTCTGCCGGCGAATTCATCGGGCGCCAGACCGACCAGTTCCAGCAGTTCCTCCGCCCGCGCGCGACGCTTCGCGCGGGACCATCCCAGCAGCCGGGGCACGACTTCGACGTTCCGCCGGACGGTCATGTGCGGAAACAAACCGATCCCCTGGAAGACGTATCCGATCTTCCGACGCAATACCACCGGGGAGGCGTCGAGAACATTATCGCCGTTTAAAAAAATCTCGCCTTCGGTCGGTTCGATGAGGCGATTGATCATTTTCAGCGTGGTCGTCTTACCGCAGCCGCTCGACCCGAGCAGCACCATCGTCTCGCCCGTCCGGATCGAAAGGTTCAGCCCGTCGACCGCGCGGGTTTGATCGTGGTCGAAGCTCTTGGTCAACTGCCGTAGTTCGATCATCGACTCAGGCTTCCCCGTCGCGATGCGACCAGAATTCCATCAACTCGTCGGGGACGTCTTTAAGTTTTCGCGCGACGACGGCTACGTAATGCAGCGGTTCGCCGGCGACGTTGATGCGATGGCAGTACCGCCGGTAGGATTGAATTTGAATCACACCGTCGCGATTGAGATGCTTCACCAGGTCGGAAAATCCCGTTCCGTCGCTGCCGGCGTCCAGGAAGGTTTCCTTGATGTTAAACGCCAGCCACCCCGGCGTGACGAGTAAATCCAGGGCTTTAAGAAAGGCTTTGGGGGGGATGTCGCCGTATCCCAACGCCGCGACGGTGGTGAGGCAATTGAGATTCTGTTCGCGGAGATTTTCCTCATGCCGTTCGGGGAGGTCCGTTAAGTCCGTGACAATGTAATCGTCGTACACGTCGGGCCGGTCGCGGTCGGCGGCCTGCCGGGCTTCGGGGATGATATCCACGCCGATAATCTTTTCCGCCCCGCGGGCCAGGAACTCATCGCCGACGATTCCGTTGCCCGCGCCGACGTCCAGCACGCGCAGTTCCTCGGGATTGTCCTCGAAATCCTCCAGCACGTCGTCCAGCAGATTGGCGACCCGGCTGGGGGAGCAGCACTGGAGCATCTCGTAAAATAATCCCTCGTAAAATCCCGGAATTTTGTACACCTCGTCGTAATCATGGAAGCGAACCGTTTTGGTCTGGCCGTCCAGGGTGACCAGTTCGCAATATTCGCGGTCCTGGTCCGGCGCCTCGCCGTCCACGTCCGGCAGGCGAATCGTCGCCACCTGGGAATCGATATCTTCCATCCGCCGGCGCCAGCGGGGGGCGTGGGTGTCCTTGGCGCGCGAATACTCGTTCGGATACTTGTCCATTGCTTTTCCTCCCGAAAAAGAACCAAATTGTCTTACGTTATAGATGCCGGCCGGTCGGAAACGCATGGTCCCGGCGACCAACGGTTAAATGGTTGCGCCGACGAAAACCCTTGAGTTGAGATAGAATCAAGAGAAGTACTTACGTCCGCGTTGAGAACCACTATACGGATAAAAATTTGAAAAACAAGGGGTTTTTTAATGTTTTTTTTTGAGAATTATCCCCGCGGGTGGAATTGTTTG
This sequence comes from Phycisphaerae bacterium, assembly GCA_016929245.1. Classification (GTDB taxonomy): domain Bacteria; phylum Planctomycetota; class Phycisphaerae; order SM23-33; family SM23-33; genus JAFGEJ01. The sequence continues at coordinate 2,916 of JAFGJE010000159.1, read as the reverse complement.
TGGACAGCCGGGCGCCATGGGCTTGCTTCAAGCCCATGGTCTTCGATGTCGGATATGCCGCGGGCTCGCGGTGCCCAACATTCTTATCATCCTCAAGAGTACCCACTTTCGTCGAAGCGACGCTTGAAGGCGTCACTGGCCCGAATCGTTCTATTGCGTTTTGCGCCCCGGTAGGGTACTGTATGCGGTTCGCGGAACGCCGCGTCGCCCACGACAAGTGGGTTTTATGGTATCTGGGTAACTTTTGATCGGGAGACGACCATGGCTGAGTATAAGGATCTGGACCGGAAAGTGATTAAATTGTCCAAGCAGGTGGTGCGCATGTGCGCCGAAGCCGGCTCGGGCCATACGTCCAGTTCCCTGGCGTTGGGTCATCTCACGACGGCCTTGCTGTACCGGGTGATGCGGTACGATCCGAAGAATCCGTGGCATCCGGGTTCGGACCGGCTGATTCTCAGCGAAGGACACGCCGTGCCCATCGTCTACGCGGCGTACTGCGATATCGGCGGGGTGGTGGGGCAGTTCAACCAGGCCTCCGAACTGCGCTTCAGCGACGCGCTGACCCTCCGGGCGGCCGACAGCGTGCTGGACGGGCATCCGAATCCCGCGATCGGGTTCCCGTTTTTCGACACGGCCACCGGTTCACTCGGTCAGGGACTCTCGGCCGCGGCGGGTTTGGCGCTGGCGGCGAAGATGAGCGGAACCGCCCAGCGGTTCTTCTGCATCATCGGTGACGGTGAAAGCCGCGAAGGGCAAATCTGGGAAGCGCTGGATTTCATCGTCGATCAGAAACTCACCAACGTCCGCGCGATCTTCAACTGCAACGGGCAGGGCCAGAGCGACTACGTCTCGCCGCAGCAATCCCCCTATGCCCTTGGCCAAAAACTCGCCGCCTTCGGCTGGGACGTGAAGGAAATCGACGGACATAACTGGGACGAGATTTTCGCCGCCTTAAGCGCCGATCCCGGCGAAAAACCCGTCGCGATTCTCGCCAAGACCGTCAAGGGCTGGTCCGTCAGTTCCGTGCAGGGCGTCTCGGCGCACGGCCGGGCCGTCGCGGAGGATCAGATTACCGCCGCTTTGGCGGAACTGGACTCCAAAGCCGGCGAATTGGGCGTCGCGGAACTGCCCGACAGCGACTGCGCGAAACTGGCAGAACCCCTCCCCGTCAGTCCGCCTGCCGGCGGCGAGATTTCCGCCGGTTCCTTTTCCGAAGCGCTCCAGGCCGCGGGATTGTCCGACGCGCTGGCGAAGAAGAAACTCTCGACGCGACGCGCGTGGGGCGCGGCCTTAGCCGCCATCGGCGGGGACGTTCGCGTCGTCAGCCTCGACGGCGACGTGAAGGCTTCCACCTTCGCGAGCCTGTTTGAGAAAACCCATCCCGAACGATACATCGAGTGCAAGATCGCCGAACAGAATATGGTCTCCGCCGCCGCGGGATTGGCCGCGGGGCGGCGGATTCCGTTCGTCAGCAGTTTCGCGAAGTTCCTCACCCGCGCGTACGACCAGGTCGAGATGGCTGCGGTGACGAATTCCAACGTCAAACTCGTCGGTTCGCACGCGGGCGTTTCTCTGGCGGCCGACGGTCCGAGTCAGATGGGTCTGTCGGACCTGGCCTTCTTCCGCGCGTTCGCCCGAACGCACCGCGCCGACGGCGCGCCGGCGATCCGCGTGTTCCAGCCTTCCGACGCCGTGTCGGCATTCAAACTCACGGAGCTGATGGCCAACATCGACGGCATGTGCTACATGCGAACGCATCGGCCCGATGTCGCGTTCATCTACGACGAGAACGAGGAATTCACCCTCGACGGATTCAAGCATTTAATCGACGGCGAGGACGTCGCCATCGTCGCCAGCGGATACATGGTGCACGTCGCCAAGAAGGCCTGTGCAGCACTGGAAGACAAAGCGGGTCTTTCGCCCAGCCTGATCGACGTCTTCGCCATGCCGCTGCAGACCGACGAGATCCTGCGGATCGGCGACGACTGTCGTGGGCAGATTCTCGTGCTGGAAGACAACTACGCCGGCGGTTTCGCCGACGAAATCACCGCCGCGGCGAGCCAGAGCGATCTTGGCGTGATGGTCGAAACCCTGTGCGTACCGCGCATTCCCAAAAGCGGCAGAACTCCCGAAGACCTCCTGGACATGACAGGCTTGGCGGTCAAGAACATCGTGGAAAAAGTGCAGCAGATGTTCGATCAGTCGGAAGGGTAAGAAGAAGTCAGGAGTCAGAAGTCAGAAGTCAGGAGTCAGAAGAAGGAGTGAATAATACGAGTCGGGCCTGCCTGCCCCCAAGGGGTACAGGCCCAACTTTACCCACATCTTGAAAATACGTATATAGCGGATTTGAAGCCCGAAAGGGCTGATAGCGTTTAGCCGGGGGTGAGCGCAGCGAACCCCCGGTTGGAATGTTTGTCTCAGAGTCCCAACGGGACGGCAGCATTTTGGGGAAGAGTAGAATGTACAAAGAACACCCTTCTTTTAATACTCCACCTGACGATGCCATGATATGGCGTTATATGTCTTTGGATAGGTTTGCGTCTCTTTTTGACGAAAGGATGCTATATTTCTGTTCAATGGAAAAGCTTAAAAAGGGAGATCCTCACGAGGGTTCGTATTATGCATGTAAACTTTTAAATGATGTTGAACCGGAGGAGGCTCAAGGATTTGCACAAAAGGCAAGTTCATGTGGTGATCCAATCGTGGTCAATTGCTGGCATTTGAGCGATCATGAATCCATGGCAATGTGGAAATTGTATTCCAAGGATAATAAGGGAATTGCAATTCAAAGCAGAATTAAACGACTAAAAACAGAATTTGTTAATTTCAAGGATTCGGTTTTTATTGGTGAAATTATTTATACAGACGATCCTATTGATGATCCAAGTGGATGGCCTATCGTTATATTCACATCTT
>JAFGJE010000158.1 GCA_016929245.1 Phycisphaerae bacterium | reverse complement strand
CGCCTGGACTCGCGCGAGCATCCGCTGAGCACCTCGACCCGGCAGCTGCAGATCGGGCAGAAGATCAACATCACCGCGACGCTGTTTTGCCTCTGGCGGATAGAGGATCCCCAGAAGCTCTACCGCGCGGTGAAGGATTCCCGCGACATCGACGCCCGTCTGCGAGGCCTGCTGGAAAGCGAGATGGCCAACGTCCTGGGCAAGGTGGACATGGACCGCCTGGTCAACACCGACCCGAAGAAGATGGACCTCGACCAGATCGACGCGGAAATCCTCGCGCGCGTCCGCAAGCGGACGCGGGAGGATTACGGAATCGATTTGAGCGGCGTCGGTGGGTTGAAACTGCTGGGCCTGCCGCAGTCGGTCAGCAAGGTGGTCATCGAAAACATGAACGCCGAGCGGGAAGAGGAGATCACGAAATACCAGGCCGACGGGCAGGCCGCCGCCGACGCCATCAAGGGCCGCGCGACCGCGGCGCGGGACAAGATCCTCGCGTTCGCGAACCGCAAAGCCGGCGAAATCCGCGCCCAGGGTGAAGCGAAGGCCGCCGAAGCCTACCGCCAGTTCCGCGAAGATCCTGAATTTGCCATGTTCCTCCGCTCGCTGGAAACCCTTCGCGCGGGCTTGAAGCAGCGAACCGTCCTGGTTCTGGACGCCGACATGATGCCCATCCTCCGCTGGTTATGGAACAAACCCACCCTCGATACGTTCAAGGGGAAGAAGAAGTAGCAAGCGAGCAACGAGTCGGCAACGAGCCGGGCCTGTAAAGGCCCGGACCAAGCTGTAGTCGGTAGTCGGTAGAAGAGAAGATAAAAGAAATCTCAAATTTGAAATTCGAGATCCTAATATGACAGACGAACATACAGAATCCAACGGCCATGACCATTCGCGCATGGAACACCTGGAACCTCCGCCGGGACGGGAAATCGATCCGGCGATGCGGAGTCTCGCCGACGCGCTGCGCGTGAGTTTTCGCGTGTTGTCGGCCTTGATGGTGCTGTTCGTGGTGCTGTTCCTCGCCACGGGCATCGGAAGCGTCTCGCCGCAGGAGCGCGGGCTGGTGAAGGTCTTCGGGCGGATCACCCGCGTCGCGAAGGAGGGGTTCGTGTACAATTGGCCTTTCCCCATCGGCGAGATCGAAAAGGTCAACATCCAGGAGCGCCAGATTCGCGTCGATAATTTCTGGTTGTTCGAGACGGCCAAGGACAATCCGGACCTCGCCGGCCGCAGCCGCACCAACAACGGCCTGCGCCCCGGATGGGACGGGTATCTGTTGACGGGCGACCGCAACCTCGTGCACGTGAAATTTCTCTGCCGCTACCAGGTGCAGGATCCCGTGGCCGTCCGGACGCGCGTGACGGACCTGGAACCGGTCCTGCGGGACGCGCTGTGTCGGGCGGCCGTCCAGGCCGGCGCGATCCGCACCGCCGACGCGATCCAGGTCGATCCCACCGATTTCCTCCAGGACGTCAAGACCACCGCCCAGGCGGAACTCGACGCGCTGCTGGGCGCCAAACCCGGCGAACCGGCCGTCCGCGTCAATTCGGTGTTGTCGGAGAACAAGACCTGGCCTCTGGCGGCCTACACCGCCTACGAACAGGCGCAAAAGGCCCAGACGGAAAAAGCGACGAAGATCAACAAGGCTCTCGGCGAAGCCCGCGATCTGACGAAGGTCATCGTCGAGGAGCATCTCCTGCAACTGGTCGGCGAACCCTGGAACCGCAACCTCAAGGAGGAGGCGAAATTCGTCAAAGAAGGACGGCGCAACGGCGGGCCCTATAATCTCATCGGGCACTTGTCGTACCTGGAGGGCGAGTTACGCCAGGCCGAATCGACCAAGGCGTCGAAGGAACAACAGGTCGCGATCCGCGAACGCATCGCGACGACGCGCGAGGAAATCGAGAAAGTCCTCACCAGCGCCACCGCGCGGGGCGAGGTGCAGAACATCATCTCCGACGCGTACTCGAAGAAAACCGCCATCATCCAGCAGGCCCAGAAACGCGCCGACGCCTTCCGCCAGCGGTACGCCCAGTACGTCAAGGATCCGGCGATGTCGTCGATCTTCCTTGAAAACGAATGGGCCCTGGCGCTGGACGACATCTTCAACGCCCCGACGAACACGAAATACTACATCAATCCGGGCAAGAAGGGCGACGTGGTCTACATCAACCGCGACCCGTCGGTCATGAAGGAAATCCGCGACTACCTGCGGAAGAAGAAAAGCGAAGAAGAGAAAAACAAAAACCAGTAAAAAAGGAATCCACGAATTTCACGAATGACACGAATGCTGAACAATACAATATAGCTGTCATCCTGAGCGGAGCGAAGCGGAGTCGGAGGACCTTACGCCCCGCTACCCGGAAGATCCTTCGACTCCGCTTCGCTCCGCTCAGGATGACAACCGGTATTTCGTGAAATTCGTGCAATTCGTGGACAATGCATCATGGTCGAAGCGAATCAAAGTGTGGTACTCACGGCGGGATTGACGAAGGTGTTTCGCGACTTCTGGTTGCGGGAGAAAGTCACAGCCGTGGCGGACCTGAGCCTGGAGATCCGCGGGCGGGAGGTGTTCGGCCTGCTCGGTCCCAACGGTTCGGGCAAGAGCACGACGATCAAAATGATCCTGGGGCTGCTGTTTCCCACGCGCGGGAGGATTTCCGTCTTCGACCGCCCGCCCACGCACGTGCGCGCCAAGTCGCGCATCGGATTCCTGCCCGAGGAATCGAACCTGTATCCGTTTCTCGACGCGCGCGAGACGCTGGACTTTTACGGCCGCCTGTTCCACCTGCCGCGAAACACCCGCCGGCATCGCATCGACATGCTGCTGGACATGGTCGGGTTGGGCGCCGTGTCCTACCGGCGGGTGGGCGAATATTCCAAGGGCATGCAGCGGCGCATCGGCCTGGCGCAGGCGCTGATCAACGACCCCGATCTGCTGATCCTCGACGAACCCACGAGCGGCCTGGATCCGCTCGGAACGCGACAGTTCAAGGACTTGATCCGCACCCTCGCCCAGCGCGGAAAGACGGTGATCCTCTCCAGCCACCTGCTGGCGGATGTCGAGGACGTCTGCGACCGCGTGTGCATTCTCTACGGCGGAAGGCAGCGGGCCGAGGGCGACGTGGAGGAACTGCTCGCCCAGACGCACCGCACGCAGATCACCACCGACCAACTCGACGAGGACACCATCCGGGCCGTCGCCAAAATGCTTCAGGATCGCGGGAAGGAGCTTCTGGGCGTCAAGGCGCCGCGCGATCGGCTGGAGTCGCTGTTTCTGCGGATCGTCGAGGAGGCCCAGCAGCAGAAAGTCGCCACCGGAGGGGCGATCGCCACCGGGCGGGTGGCGCAGTTCCTCCAAGCCGCCGAAGGCGAAGGACGCGCGGTGATCGAGTCGCTGCTGGGCGGGCGCGAGGAACCCGCGCCCCAGCCGCAAGCGACCGAAGCGCCCGCGGAACCCGAACCGAAAACCGACGAACAGGTGGTCACGCGACTCGTCGCGGGTCCAGCCGAACCGGCCGACGCGCCCGAACCCGAAGCGCCCGCCGAACCCTCCAAGCCCGCCTCCGCCGATCGCGGTGTGATCGACGATCTGCTGCATCCCGATGAATCCGAAGGAGGCCGACGCGCATGAGAGCTCCGCTGACTCTCTGGGCGGTCGCGCGGCAGACCTTCTCCCAGACCCTGCGCATGAAACTCGCCGCGGCGTTCATCGTGCTGCTGGGCGTCTGGCTGGCGGTCCTGCCGTTCGTGATGAAGGGCGACGGAACGCTCGCGGGTTCCATTCGCACCTTCCTGTCCTACAGCGTCTCCGCGACGGGCGTGCTGCTGAGCCTCGTGACGGTCCTCGCCGTCGCGCGGGTGATTTCCTCCGACGTGGAAGACAAGCAAATCTACTTACTCGCCGTCAAGCCGATCGCGCGATGGCAGTACCTTCTGGGGCGATGGTTTGGTGTGCTGCTGCTCGACGCGCTGCTGCTGGCGATCGCGGCGGGGGTGATTTACGGCGTCGCGCAGAACCTGCGCGCCCGCCCGACGAACAGCCCCCTGGACCGCCGCACGATTGAGACGGAAATTTTCGCCGCGCGGCGGGAGGTCAAGCCCTTGCCGCCCGATATCGACGCCGCCGTCAGCGCCCGCCTGGCGAAGTTGCGCGAAAGCGGACAGTTGCGGACGACCGTCGAGGAATACCAGTTGCAGGGAAATCTCACCCGCAAACAGGCCGAGCAGAGGGTACTGGCGGAAATCGAGAAAAACGAATTCGCCAGGCGAGAAACCGCCGGCCCGGGCAAGCGAATTACCTGGAAGTTCAAGGGGCTGACGCTGGACGAAGCCGTCGCCGCCGCCCGGGGAACGGTGACCCTCGACGCGCGAAAGCAACGGGCGTTTCGCGTGGCCGCGCCGCGGGAATTTCTGGGCAGGCTGATGTACGGTCGGCCTGTCAACGTGGACGGGGTGCGCGGGTGGGTGCAGTTCGTCGGCGAGACGGATTTCGACGTGCAGTTCGCGCCGGACGACATGGGGCGGGCGGAAATCGAACGCCTGCAAAAGGACGCGACGGTTTCGCTGGAAGCCGAACCGACGTTCCAGTTTCGATACAAGGTCATCCCCCAGGGCGAGGAGAATTTTTCCTCGCTGTATCGGCGGATCGAATTTTATTCCCCCGCCGGCGTGCTGGAGGGATATGACGACCGCGACCTGTCGGTCAAATCCGTCACCACGCTGTCCGTACCGGCCGGCGGTTCGCTGCGGAGCGGGGAATTTCGCGTGGATTATGTCAATCCCTACTATCAACCCGCCGAAGGACCGGAGCGAAAGCTCGTGATCTCCCCGGAGGTGCGCGTCTCGACGAGAGACGTTTCGATCTTGTACACCGTCGGCGGGTTCGACGTGAACTTTCTCCAGGCGATGACGCTGATCTTCATTCAGTTGGTGTTCCTGGCCGCCCTGGCGGTGTTTCTGGCGAGTTTCCTGTCGTTTCCCGTGGCTGCCATGACCGTCCTCGTGCTGCTGGGGGCGGGCATGCTGCTGGGCTGGCTGACCGACGCCGTGAAGTGGAGCGGCGATTTCACGAACACCCTCGGCGCGGTTATGCTGCTGGTCGTGAAGTTTCTCATGCCCAGCCTCGCGGACACCTCGCCCTCCGAGAAGCTGGTCGACGGGATTTACATATCCTGGACGACGGTGGGCGAGACGGCCGGCCTGGCGATCGGCGTGCGGACGATTCTGTACCTCGCGCTGGGCTGCCTGATCTTCCAGAAAAGGGAACTGGCGAAGGTGCAGGTGTAAAGAAATATAGATATTATCGGGTGCCGTGGTTCGCGCAGCGCAGCGAAGCAACCACGCCATTCAGGATTGGGAATGGAATAACGTGGTTGCTCCACCCCTTCGGGGTTCCGCGAACCACGGCATCCGGGAAACAATAGATTACGAGTATGGGACGATACGACCGGATCATTCAGTTGGCGTTGTTGATCGTCGCGGCGGGTTTGCTGACGACGGCGGGGATTCTGCAGTCGAACATTCAGTCGAAGGCGGGCGCTTCGGAAACGTCGCTGCAGAACACAGCCGTCCTGGAGGCGAATCCCGAAATCGCGCTGTTGACGACGGCCTTCGGGGGTTTGCGCGTGCTGGGAGCGAATTATCTGTGGATTCGCTCGCAGGCGGAGCACAACGCGGGACGACATTACGACGCGAATCAACTCGCGGAACTGATCTGCGAACTCCAGCCGTATTTCCCGGGCGTCTGGGCGTTTCAGGCGTGGAACATGGCCTGGAACATCTCCGTGAAAACCCACACGCGCGAGGAGCGATGGCGGTGGGTGTACAGCGGCGCGGAACTGCTGCGCGACCGGGGAATTCCGCTCAATCCCGGGAGCCTGGAACTCTACAAGGAACTGGCGTGGATTTTCTTCTCGAAGATCGGGGGGAATCTCGACGACATGCACATGGCCTACAAGCAGCGCTGGGCGGGGATGATGCAGGAGCTGCTCGGCGCGCCACCGGTGGATTTCGAGCTGACCCGCACGCTTTCGTCGGACACGAACGTCGTGATCGAATCGTTCCGTCCCATCACCGAAGCGCCGCTGGACAAGGATTCGCGCCGGCAGGGGGCCCAGCCCGGCGAGGACGGCGACGCGAAGTTCATCCAGAAGGACAAGCAGGCGGAGCTTTCGGCGGATCCGAAAATCAGGGCCTACCTCGAGAAGCTCGCGAAATTCGGCGTCGCCGCCGACGGATCGTTCCTGCGGGCCTACAATCGCCTGAGTCTCGACTACGCCGCCCAGGCGATTCGCGTCTTCCCGCCGGATGACGCCATTCGCCTGCGGAAACAGCAGATTCGTGACGCGACAAACCTGACGGCCGAGAAGAAAGACGAGTTTCTGGCGCGGCTGGATCGCGACGAGGCGCTGCTGAAACTCATCAACGCCGACGACGAGGATTCCCGATACGCCCGCGGAAAACTCCTCGCGTTCGCCCGGGCGCAGATTCTCTGGAACCGCTACCGGATGGACCCCGCGTACATGCTGGAACTGATGGAAAAGTACAACGCCCCCTTCGACTGGCGCCACGCCATGCCCCACGCGATCTACTGGGCGTCGCTGGGGATGAAGCGCAACCCGCCGGAGGATCCCAAGCAGATTCAATCCCTCAACAACCAGCGAAACATCTTGAACGCGCTGAAGAGCCTGTCCTCGACCGGCCTGGTCAATCTGCGGTATCGCCCGGAGCAACCCGACTGGCCCGACTATTACGCCTCCGCGGACCTGCGCTATATCGAACCGACCCACAAACAGCACGAGGAATTCATCGACCGCCTGGCGGAGATCACCGGAAAACCCTTCAAGGACAATTTCCTCGCGTCGGGGCACCGGAATTATCTCGTCGAGGCGATCAACCTGCTCGTCGCCGACGGGCGCGTCGTCGGACCGGACGGAAAGGCGATTCCCGGCACGGCCCAGTATTACTACAACTACATCAAGGACGAAAACCGCTACGCCATGAAGGGCGGTAAGTGGGATCACGTCTCCGTGGAGGATTTCGTGATCCGGAATCTCCAGGAGGAAAAGGGGAATCTGCGAATGGTCGTGGTGAACCAGTTGCTGCAGTACACGTTGAAGCGAGCGTATATCGCGCGAGGCCTGCGCGGCGACGAGACGCTCTACAAGAACCGCTTCGAGTACGCCCGGCGGATTTTAGACAGCTACCAGGCGAAGGCTGTGGAACGGTTGAAGTCCGATCCGTTCGTGGACGTAGCCGCGTATAACCTGACGTTTCTGCTGGGCAATCCCCGCCAGTTCGGACTGGATTTGAGCATTTCCCGGCGCAGCGATATTTACCTCTCGATGCGGGATCAACCGAAGATTCTCCTGCCCGTGTACGTCTCGCTGGAGCGGGAGTTTCAACGATACTGCTCCGCCGAGGGACTCGATCCGAAGGTCGCCTTCCCGCCTCCGCCGGGTCTGGAGGCGTATCGAGAAGAGTTGCGCACGAAGTTCCAGCGCCGCCCTGAAAATATGGAAAGCCCGAGATAAGAAAAGAGCACGCGAATCAGACGAATGACGCGAAGACATTGAAAATGCGCGGCGGGAATCCGGTACGTGTTTAGCGACTTTTTTTCTTCAAGGCGGCGTGGCGGGCCAGGAAGCGAATAACATCTTGCCCTGTTTGATGGTAGGTGGCTCCGAGGCGGGCGAGGATTTCCCGGCTTCTCCGGCCCCGATTCGTTTTATTCCCCCAGGACAACTTTCGAGCGATCACGGCGGGGCGCAACGATCTTTCGGCCCGATTGTTCGTCGGCTCCACGCGAACAGCCGCTTCAATCGCGCGGAGATGATGCGCGATGCGCTTGCGATAGGTGGCCGGGTTGTAGCTCGATAGGCAATCGCTGACCAGCACGCCGGTAAAGGTCTCGCCCAACACCCGCTGGACCACCTTGCTGGAGCGGTGTTCGTCCACACGGTAGACCGTCATGTCCGGACAGGTGAATGTCCACACCATTCGTGGGGAAGGTCACTTTAGCAGCTTGGCATTGCTCCGTTGACGCCGAAGAAAAAAGTGTGCAAATGCATAAATCAAGCCGCGCAGGTTTTCGTGCCTGCGTGGCTTTTTTCTTCATTTTCCCGCCGAAGATCGAAAATTGGAAAAAATTCTCTCTGAGTTCCCCGCGTCTGTGTGGTAAAACTATGCGGACTTGGGCGCAAAAAAAAGCGAGGACCCGAGATCGCCGCTTCCCGGATCCTCCAAAGCCAGGCTGCTCCCGCCATCAAGCGGGAAAGACCCAAACAGCCTCACACTTAACTCATCGGAGTGGAGGCGGGCGGACTTGAATACCGTCTTGCGGCGACCTAAACTGATATAAACGACTGCCGGCATTGAAAATACGGAGAAAAGCCACATGGCCGACGGCAAAAAGTGTAAATTGGCGCTGGAAGACGGACTCATATTCACCGGAACCGCCTTCGGCGCCGCCGATACGACCAGCGAAGGGGAAGTGGTCTTCAATACCGGCATGGCGGGATATCAGGAGGTATTGACCGACCCCTCCTACGCCGGGCAGATTGTCACCATGACCTATCCGCTGATCGGAAATTACGGCGTCAACGACGAGGACGTCGAATCCCACAATCGCAGGCCCCAGGTGCGGGGATTCGTGGTGAAGGAACTTGCGCCCATCGCCAGTAACTTCCGTAGTGACATGTTGTTAGGCGATTACCTCGCCCAGGCCGGCATATTGGGCATCACGGGCGTCGACACCCGCGCCCTGACGCGACACATCCGCGTCGCCGGCGCAGTCAACGGCGTGTTGAGCACGGAAATTCTCGACGACGCCGAACTGGTCAAACGTGCGGCTGCCATCCCCTCGATGGCCGGCGCGGACTTCGTGAAAGACGTAACGCCTACCCAGGCCTACGACTGGCCCGAAGGGTACATCAGCGAATTCGCCCAGGCCCACCGCGACCACGGCGAGAAGATTTTCAACGTCGTCGCCATCGACTGCGGCGCGAAGATGAACATCCTCCGCAATCTCGTGGAGTGCGGCTGTCGAGTCCACGTCGTGCCGGCGACGGCGTCGGCGGACGAAATTCTCGCACGCAAACCGGACGGTGTATTCGTCTCCAACGGTCCGGGCGACCCGGAGGCGGTCACGTACACCATAAAGACGCTGAAACATCTCGTCGGAAAGCTGCCGATTTTCGGCATCTGCCTCGGCCATCAGTTGCTGACGTGGGCGCTGGGCGGACGGACGTACAAACTCAAGTTCGGCCATCGCGGCTGCAACCAGCCCGTGCGAAACCAATCGACCGGCAAGGTGGAAATCACCTCGCAGAACCACGGTTTCGCCGCTGACGAATCGTCGCTGGAGCAATCCGGCGCGACGATCACGCACATCAACCTCAACGACAACACGGTCGAAGGATTTACCCACACCGATCGGGCGCTGTTCAGCGTGCAATACCACCCCGAAGCCAGCCCCGGCCCGCACGACGCGACCTATTTGTTCGACTGCTTCCGCGGCATGATGGAAACCGGAACCGCCCCGACGGCCGAAGACATGCACGCCGCCCAGGAAGCCCTCGCCAGGACGTGACGTACTCCGCTTACTACGAAAAAGAGAACGCGAATGAAGACGAATAAGACGAATTGATTTTATATCTTTACGTGGCGGGAATCCTTTCCCGCCACGTTCCATGACGATAAAAAATAACAAAAACGCGGCGGGAAGGGATTCCCACCGCGCGGAGATTTCGACCTTTTACCAAAATCAATTCGTCTTATTCGTCTTCATTCGTCTTATTCGCGTTCTCTTATTCTCCTGCTAAATTTTTAACACTTTTCACTTGACGCCCACGGAATTTCGTGCTAATAATTTAGCACTTTGATTTTTCATCTCGTCGGCGCAGTGCGTGGCGGCGTCGGCGGGGCTTTTCAGGAAAGGGAAATTTCGATGGCCAAGGGAAATGAAGAGCACCTCTCGCGGCGGGAGCGCCAGATCATGGATGTTCTCTACAGCCGGCGACAAGCGTCCGTCGCGGACGTGCGACGCGAACTGCCCGACCCGCCGAGTTACTCCGCCGTCCGGGCGCTGATGCGAATCCTCGAAGACAAGGGACACCTCCACCACCGCAAGGACGGCCCGCGATACGTCTACCTGCCGACGCAGTCGCGCAACCAGGCCGGCCAATCGGCTGCCCGACGGCTGCTCGATACGTTCTTCGACGGATCGGCCTCCAAGGCGATGGCCGCGTTCCTGGAAGCCGGCGACGCGAAAAGCGACCCCGCCGAACTCGACCGCCTCGCGAAGCTCATCCACCAGGCCAGAGAGGAGGGACGCTAGTTATGCACCTTCCCTTCGATATCAACACGATTCCACTGCTGGCGATTCTGCTGGACGCGACGACGAAAGGCCTGGTGCTGGTGCTGCCGGCGTGGGGGATTTCCCGCCTGTTCGGGAAAACCTCGGCGGCCGGCCGACACACGGTCTGGACGTTAACCGTCATCGCGCTGTTGGCGCTGCCGATTCTCTCCGCCGCCCTGCCGCAATGGCAACTACCCCTCCTGCCCGAATGGGCGAAATATCAACAGGCCGAAGAAGGCAACAGCGAAGAAGCAATCATTACGCCTGATACGCTTGATGAAACTCAAGCTCTGCGCGGCGAGAATCCTTTCTCGCCGCGTTCCGGCGACACGGAATTGTCCTCTCTCGCCGAGGGAGACAATTTGGTTTCCCCGGAAATTAACATTACCCTCAACGCGGTCGGAAAGGATTCCGACCGCGCAGAGATATTGGCCACCCGCGCGGAGATGGAGGGGAACCGCGCGGAGGATGGAAAGAATTTGGGGCGGACTCGAACGCGGGCGCGCTATTACGCCTGGCCCGTGTGGGTGCTGCTGACCTGGCTGGTCGGGGCCGCGGTGGTGCTGCTGCCGCCGGCGATGGGTACCCTCGGCGCCGTCCGGCGGGTGCGACGTTCCAAACCGGTGACGCAGGAGAGTTTCCAAACCCTTCTGACCGAACTGGCCGGAGCGCTGCACCTGCGCCGGACGGTGCGACTGCGCCACAGCGCCGGGGACGACATCCCTGCCGTCTTCGGCCTGTTCCGCCCGACGATTCTCATCCCCGCCGGCGCGGCCGCCTGGTCCGACCAGCGTCGCAGCGTCGTGCTGCTGCACGAACTGGCGCACGTGAAGCGCCGCGACTGCCTCACCCAACTGCTGGGGCAACTGGCATGCGTACTGTACTGGTTCAACCCTCTGGCGTGGCTGATCGCGCGGCAGTTGCGCATCGAGCGCGAACGCGCGTGTGACGACCTGGTCTTATCGGCCGGGCAGAAACCCAGCGATTACGCCGATCACCTGCTGGAGATGGTCCGCACCCTCCGCAGCCGAGTGTGCCCGTCGCTGGCGGCAGTGGCGATGGCGAAAAAATCCAACTTCGAGCACCGCCTACTGGCGATCCTCGACGCCGCCCGACCCCGAAAAGCCCTAACCAAAGCAACCACCACAGCCGCCTTCCTCATCACAGTAGCCATCCTCCTGCCCCTGGCGATGCTGCAGGTGACGACGAAAAAAGCGGACACAAAACCCGAAGATCATATTTCTGTAAAGAAATCCACAACCCAGCCGGTTCACGATATTGGTTTTTATATCATTACTTCTCCTGACAGGATTGGCCTGGCGAGTCGTACGCCGATGGAGGATCTCACGCTGGCGGCGAAACCGTTTATCCGCCGGGATGACATCCGCTACTACGACTGGAAAAACCATACGATCCATCTCGTATCGGACGTGACTCGCTTCCCCGCGCTGATGAAGAGAACGACTACCCCCTTCGCCGTGGTGGTGGATGGCCGACGACTCTACGTGGGAATGCTGGCGTCTCCCGTCTCTTCCGAGGATTACGGCGTGCCGATCATCCTCACGGACTTTATTTCCACGGAATCGAAACGGCGGGATACGGTCAAAATCCATCCTCCCCATAATGGACAGGATCAACGAGACAACGAGTTCCTCAAGCGGGTTTTGGGGGAAATGAATCTTCTGAAATCCGACGACGTTCCCGCACCCTCCGCCGTCCAACCAACGATCCAACCAACGTGGAAGGATGGGGTTTTGAGTGTTAATTTCGGTAATGGGGCAAGTGTGGGAATTGTCGGTGTGTCGAAGTTAGGCCCCCACCCGCGGGTTTGGTGGCGGGCGGATGGGCGGGTGGATACCGCGCCGTATCCCGGCGCGGAGAAGAAATGGGATTATCAATATGAAATTCTCCTGCACCGGCAGGCCGGCGCCGACGCGGAATGGATCTGGGACATCCCCGGCGCGAGGCTCTTTAAGCCGGGGGGAACGCCCAAAGACAAACACGGAAAACCGCTTCCGAATATGCAGTCGCTGCTGGTGAGTTATGACGGCCAGAGAAAGACCACGAATCTGCGCTATGCCGTCTCCACGGGCCAGT
>JAFGJE010000157.1 GCA_016929245.1 Phycisphaerae bacterium | reverse complement strand
GGCGAAGCCCTGGGTGAGAGATTTTCCATTCCTCCGAGCCCTGTAAGGGCGAGACATATTGTCACGCCCTTGCAGGGCTTGATTCATATAACGCCCGTTTCCCAGGGCGTTGCCCTGGGTTGGTATCTGTCCGCCTTTCAGGCGAAAGACACGAAAATACAAAGAATGTAGATGCGTAAGCCCTGGCGATCCGCACAGATACTCCAACGGACCGGTAGGGGAATTTCAGGCTTTTTCACGTCTCAATTTTCGTAACCCGTTTTCGTTCCGCATACTGGATAATTAGTGCCTGTACCAAACTGTACCGTTCTGCCAAATTCTGCCATTTTTTGCCCAGTTCTTCCAAATCCTGTCCTGAAGAGAGCGCGAATTCCGCGAATCGAAGATCCCTTAGGGATGAAGACGAATAAGACGAATCTTTTTTGTGTTTTTTCAAAACACCACTATTGGTCTTATTCGTCTTCATCCCTAAGGGATCTTCGATTCGCGGAATTCGCGTTGTCTTATCTTGGGCATACATGAAGAGCGTCCTCTACCTTACCCGTCGCGCCGCGAAATCCCGCGCGCAAACAGGGTCGATAACGACGGAGAGATTGCCCTAATCCCGGGCCGGGCAAAGAATAAAAAAAATTTTCGATTTCAACGTCACCCCGCGTTATCCCACCCCGTTTTGCGCGCGAAAAGCAGGTTTTTTGAAGACGCCTGTGATCCCTCTCAAAGAGGCCATGAAAATTTTTACATGATTTTCATGGGATCACGCGATTACAGGGCACTTTTCGGCAGACTTTGATAATCCGCATTTCTGTCCTTTTTTACGCCCCCCGGTGTAGCCGCCGGAGTACCAACAGCCAAGACGAAAATGGGGCCACAAAGGAGACGGATTTTGTAGCAATACGAATCTGCCTGGACCCATTTTCTCTTTTCTCACGGACGCCGTGGCTTGTGAAGTCCCCAAAAGGAACTTCACAACCCGCGGCGTCCTCTTTTTTTATCAATCTTCCGGTTTGGTCGCGATGGCGATCATTCGTTTCGAGTGGCGTGTGAAGCGGCCCAGTGACGGGCGGCCGAGAAACTTCACGTCCCGAAAGCCCGCCTTGCGCAACAGCCGTCGCATTTCCGCGGCGGTATACAAGGTATGGGAAAAGCGATGCGTTTCACGCTTCTTTCCTTTTATAAATGTCCAGGTGTTGCAGATGCGGCTGTTCTTGGCGTCCCATCTTGGAAAGGTAATAATGCGTACGCCGTTGACGGTTTCGTCGCTTTTATTCCGGAAGCGGGGAAGAATAAATGACTTGTTCATCATTTCGATCAGGAATTTTCCGCCGGGTTTCAGTGCGTCAAACGCCGCCCGTGCCGCCGCGAGATTCCCGGCTTCGTTGAAATAGCCGAAGCTTGTGAACCAGTTCACGACGGCATCGAATTCGTTCGAAAAGGGCAGTTCGCGCATGTCGCACCGATGGAACGGAATCTCCAGGTCCAGCTCCTTCGCCCGTTTTCGCGCGCGGCGGATATAGTTTGCCGTCAAATCCACGCCGGTGACATCCAAGCCAAGCTTCGCAAGGCCGAACGTAATCCGGCCCATCCCGCAGGGGCAGTCCAATACGCGCTTGCCTTTCCGCAACCGCAGGACTTTTTTGATAATTTTCGCTTCTTCAATCGCGCCGTTCTCATGTTTTTCACTGTTTAATATTTGCATATACAAACCGGCGAAAAACGTTTCGTACCAATTGGACGTTTTTGATTGTTTTATTGATTTACGCATGATGGTTTTCCTTTTTCGTAACGGCAATCGTGTGCGTTCCCATGTCGACACAGCCGGGTTCGCGGCAGGCCTGGAGTTCGAATTCTAGAATCTGGTTCCACTGTTCGGGAATTTTTCGCGCCTCGGCGAGTTTCTCGTTCCAAAGCGTTGAAAGGCAATTGCATGCCGTCATTTCAAGCACCATCAGGCCGTGGCTGGTCAACAGTTCTTCCAGTTCTTTCGCGCGATACATATGACAGTGATGGTTATTTCCCGGATATGTCGCCGGGCACAAATCGCCGGAACCAATAATCGCGCGGTTTACCTCGACGGGAAGACTGATAATGCCATCCAGATATTTATGCACCGCACCCCAAAGTGACATCACGCTGAACATTGCTACACCGACAGGTTTCAACACACGCTTGATTTCGCGTAAGGCGTCACCGGCCTTGTCGAAGACATAACTCAACGGCCCGCCGTAGCAGACGACGACGTCAAACGAATCGGCCTCGATAACGCTCATGTCGCACATATCCAGATGCAGCCGATCTTCAACGCCATGTTCAAAGCCATACTCGGCCGCGTATTTGCGGTTCAAGTCCAACTGGCCGCTCGAAAGGTCCGCAACGGTCACGCGGGCGCCGAGTTCCACGAGAATCCGCGTGAACCGACCCGCCGCGGCGCCGATTTCCAATACGTGCAGGCCGGGTTGAATGTACTTTTCCAGGTAATAGCGATGTACGTGCAGTTTGACTTCCTCTTCCGGTTCGCGGATGAGGCGATTCCATTCCTTCTCGCCGTATTCGTCATAAAACGTTTCCACCCATTGGGCGTCGTAATGCGAAGTCATTTTTTTATCCCTTTCGTTTTTATCCTGATCCATGGTTCGCGGCCCCCCCTCCTTTATCCTCCCCCGGTGGGGGAGGAGTTTCCGCAAATTCCGACAATCGTTTCAAAATACCCAATAAAAAAGGCCCGTTCACAGGAACGGGCCTTTGGAGTCATATCGTTCAGGTGGTATTTCGCGTCAGCGCGGCCCATTCCTTTCGCGCGGCGCATACATAATCCGCCAACGGCATACGGACGTGCCGGAGGAGATGCGCTTCGCTGGAATATGGTTCGCGTGATTCTTCATGATTGCTAAACGTTAATCGGTTTTTCGGAATCTGTCAATCAAAGATTTTTAAAAATACAGAAATAAAATAATGCCAATTCAACAAATGATAGGGCGATAAAGATTATTCTTTTTTCTTTGAAAGTAGCCACGGGCGCAAGCCCGTGGAAAAAAATGGACTTTCATTCACGCCCGAGCCCCGTAGGGGCGATTGAATCATTCAATCGCCCCTACGGGGCTCGAATGTGTCTTCACGATAAGGCCCACGGGCTTGCGCCCGTGGCTATTTTCAAAGAAATAATTACAATTCAGATCGGCCTTTCTTTGGTTGAATTGGTATAAGCCATCATTTTAGAGTGGCAAAGAAATCCTGTTATCTAAGTATTAATTCTTCGCCGGGGTCGGGATGCGCAGGACGCGCCAGTGGGTTCCCCATCTCTCGGAGGGGATGATTTCCAGCGGCGCGACGGGGGAGTTTGTCGGATCGGCCTGCAGAAGGACGTACCATTCCGGCACGCCGCGATAGGCGTCCGTATTCGCCATTCCCGTCACGGCGGTCTGGAGTTTGCGCGGCGCGTATGGCGGGGTCAGCCATTGGTACTGTTTCAGCAGTTGGTCCGTCCAGCCGGACAGCGTCCAGGGGGCGAGGTAGTAGAACATGCGGATATCGTCGCGACAGACGAGCACGCCCCGCCGGGACAACATGCGGAATTCGCTCTGATCGGTCACGAAAATCGCGTTGACGTCGGTCTGGCTCCCGGCCCAGTCGGCGACGGCAGCCAGCTCGATTCGCTCGGCGTCCTGTTCGTCGATTTCCTGCACGCGCATGGGCCGGTCGGCTTCGTCGAGGAAACGGGTCGCCAGGTCGTACATTTCGTGGCGCACCAGTCGCAGGTTATCCGACGGCAGCATCCAGGCCAGCAGGAACAGACCGAAGGCGTACTGAAGATACCGCCGATGTTTTCGGACGAGGCGAAACAGGTGCGTCAGCGCCTGGGCGAAGATCACGTACAACGGCAGCATCCCCCAGACCGACGCCTGGATAAAGTCGATCATCGGCGGCGCGGAATCCCCCACGCGCCCCAGCCATTGGTTCAGCCCGTGCAGTCCCAGCGCCACGAACAATCCCATTCCCGCCATCCATAACCAGAGGTCCAGGTTTCGCGCCCGAAACCGTTCCAGCCGCCACAGCAGCACCCCAGCCGGAACCGCCAAGGCAGCCACGTACAATCCCCAGTTCAGCAGCGACCGCAGCATCTCCGGATACAGCACCGCCAGTTCGCTGTTGCGCAGCGCATAAAGGACGGCCTGGGAGGAAACGGCGGGATTCCCCGCGGCAGCCGCGATGGACCGCCGCAGCGCGATGAAATACATAAGATACGGCGAGGCGCCGACGGCGAAGAACACCACGCACCCCACGCCCAGAAACACCGCCCGTAGCGAGAATCGATTGCGCCCCAGGTGAACCGCCAGCAGAATCAGCGCCAGGTTCATCGCGGAGATCAGGTGCAGGTTCGCGCACAGGCCGATCGCGCCGAACGTGGCGACCACCTGAGGCCGATGGGCGTTTTGCAGGTACGACAGCAGCAACAGCGGCGCCACGGCGATCAGCAATCCCTGTGGTGTGATCGACGCTAAGGTTCCCAATCCCCAGAACCAGTTGCCGAACGTATGAATCACCGTCGCGCTTAAGATGGCGACGTAGCAGGAGATCGTGCTGCTGCGCGTCTGCCGCCAGAGCAGCGCGTACATGCCGCAGAGGTAGAGAAACAAAAACGGCGCGACGCCCACGCGAAACGGCAGCGTGAGGTCTTCGTAGTTCGTGGGGATCAGCGAGAGTTCCATCAGGCTGAGGAACACGGGCGTGTGGAGTTGACGCAGTCGGCCCTGGGCGTGCACGTCGCCGTAGACCGTGTCGTGTTGCATGAGATTCGGCTGATGACGCTTGACGGCGGCCGTGGCGAAACTGACCTGCTCCTCGCTGAGGCGATGGTCTTTCCAGGCCAGATATCCGCTTCCGACCGAAACCGCCAGGAAGATCGTCACGGACAGAACATGTTTGGTCGAAGGAACCGGCCTCATTTCGCTTTTTGTCTCCGCTACGCGTCATGGTAGTATAAACCCCCGCCCCGGGCGGAACACAAGGATAAACCTTGGCGGATACAACGAATATCCCGGACGACTTCCGGCGACGGCTAACTGGCGCCATCGACGCGGGCAACCTGCTGCGTCCTTCCGCGCGCGTGCTGGTGGGCGTCTCCGGCGGGGTGGACAGCGTGGTGCTGCTTCACGCGCTGGCGGAAATCGCGAAACTCCCCGGACGGGAGTATTCCCTGATCGTCGCCCATCTGGATCACCGCCTGCGGGACGCGGCCGGCGAGGACGCCGCGTTCGTCGAACACCTGGCCGACACTATGCACCTGCCGTACGTGCTCGAGCGGATCGACGTGCGGGTCGTCGCCCAGGAGCAGAAACAGGGCGTCGAGCACGCCGCGCGCATGGCGCGATACGAATTCCTCGCCCGCGCCGCGAAGGAGCACGACGCGTCGGCGGTCGCCGTCGCGCACCATGCCGACGACAACGTCGAGACGATCCTGTTCCGCATCCTGCGAGGAACCGCCCTGCGAGGCCTGCGGGGGATGGAGGCCGTCAGGGAATTGCGGACTCGTGCTTCGCAGCGAAGCGCCGCTTCGCAGAGTAGTATTGTGGATTGCGGATTGCGGAATCTTTCTTCAATCCACAATCCCTATGGGACAGGTCCGCAATCCCTATGGGACAGGTCCGCAATCCACAATTTTACTCTAGTCCGTCCTCTCCTGGGATTCCGACGGGAGGAAATTCTCGCCTACGCCCGGGCGACGAAACTCGCCTGGCGGGAGGATCATACCAACGACGAGACGCGGTATCGCCGCAACTTCCTTCGGCATGAGCTGCTGCCGTTGATGCGCGAAGTGAACGACAAAGCCGACGAGGCATTGTTGCGGCTGGGGGAACTGGCGCGGCAGGCGGAGGCGTTTGTCGCGCGGCAGGCGCAACGACGGCTGGCGGAGGCGATTTGTCATGAAGAGTCGCGGCGGATTCTTCTGGACGTGACCATGTTCGCGCCCGACCCAGCCGACGAAACCGAAACGATCCTCCGCACGACGGCGTATCGAATGATCCTGGAACGGCTGGGCATGCCGCAGCGCGACTTGTCGGCGGAGCACCTTGCCGATATTGACGCGTTGCTGCATGTCAAAAACGGCGTGGTCAATCTCCCCGCCGATTTCACCGCCAGACGAGAGCGAAACCACCTGCTTTTTGAAAAGATATAAATTCAGTTTGTCATCCTGAGCGGAGCGCAGCGAAGTCGAAGGACCATACGGGTTCGTGCGCGTGAGGTCCTTCGACTTCACTCGAAGACTCGCTCCGCTCAGGATGACAGTTAGGAAGAGGCCAGAAACGGGCAGGAGGCGTCTTCGGCGAGGTAGTCGCCCGTGGCGGCGTGGGCTCGGGCGCGACAGCCGCCGCAGACGTCAACGTAACGACAACGTCCGCAGGCGCCTTGAAGTTGCGTCGGATCGCGCAAGGCCGCGAAGACATCCGAGGTTTGCCAGATCGTTTCCAGGTTCGTCTCGCGCACGGAACCGCAGCGGATGGGGAGGTATCCGCAGGGGAACACGTCCCCGCGATGCGAAACGAACGCGACGCTTTGGCCGCACAGGCACCCTCGCCCGCGCCCGAACGACAGGTTGCGTTTCGCCGCCACGCGATACACCTGAGGCCCGCAGGTGGCGCGGAGCTCCAGGCCGGGGTCGGTGTGATGATCGCAGATCCATTCCAGCACGCGAAGATACTCGGCGGGAGGGAGCTGCCGCGTCGGCGCGATTTCGGCGCCGCATCCGACGGGCACGAGCAGAAACAGGTGCATCGCTTCGGCGTGGTGTTCGCGTGCCAGCGTCGCCAGCGCGTCGAGTTGATCGGCGTTGGCGCGCGTGACGGTGACGTTGAACTGCACCTTCGCGCCGGCGGCGTGGAGATGCTCCACGCCGTTTAGAGCGCGGGTGAAATTTCCCTCCCCGCGCAGGGCGTCGTGGGTGGCGGCGTCCGCGCCGTCGAGGCTGACCGAAACGCGCCGGAATTTCGCTTCCGCGATACGCTCCGCGAGAGTTGCGTCGATCAGCGTTCCGTTCGTCGCCAGGGCGATGGGCAGGTCCAGCGTGTGGGCGTAGGCCGCCAGTTCGGGCCAGTCGTCGCGCAGGAGCGGTTCCCCGCCGGAGAACACCACCACCGGCGGGCCCAGCCGGGCGGCGGATTGAAAGACGACTTTCACTTCCTCGGTGGTCAATTCATCGGCGGACGGTTCGGTCGTCAACCGACGGCAGTGGGCGCAGGCGAGATTGCATCGGATGGTCGATTCCCAGAAGAGCATCCGAAGCGGCGGTGCGGCGGCGGTCATGAACTCACCTCGCGTATTTCCTCGTCGGTGAGATAGCACGCCGGGTCGTCGCCCCAGATCGGCTGACCGGCCGCTTCGGCGCGGGCGCGAAGGTTGCCGTTGCACACGTCGAGGAACCGGCAGTGCGTGCAGCGCCCCTGCAAAAGCGGTTTGCGATTTCGCAATTGCCCAAGCAGGCTTGCCTCGGCGGGACGCCGCCAGATTTCGCTCAACGGCGATTCGAGGACGTTCCCGATCACCCGGCTGCGCCAGAACTGATCCGGATGCACCGTCCCGTCCCACGCGACGCAGGCGATTCCCTCACCGGAACGATTCCCCCCGTTGCGCCGCAGCAGGTTCAGCGCGTCGGCTGCCCGATCCGAATCTTCCTTCCGCAATTTCAGATAGGTGTAAGGCCCGTCCGCGTGGTTGCCGACGGTGAGGACTTCCACGGCATGTTCCCCGCGATTGAGGTTTCGAGTGCGCGCGAGAATCGTATCCATCGCGGCCCGGACCTGTTCGTGGGAGGGAGTGTCGGCGAGGTTGTCTTTTCCCCGCCCGGCGGGGACGAAATGATAAAAGCACACGCGGGGGATTTGTTCGCGCCGGATCAGGTCGAACAGGGCGTCGATTTCGTCGAGGTTGCGACGGGTCATCGTGAATCGCACGCCGACCTTGACCCCCGCGTCCCGACTGGCGCGTAACCCCGCCAACGCCTTCTCGAACGTACCGGGAACACCCCGGAAATCGTCATTGCGTTTCGCGTCGGCGGCGTCGAGACTCACCCCCACGTACGCGACAGCCGCGTTGGAGATGTTCCGGGCGATTTCAGGCGTGATGCGCGTGCCGTTGGTGGACAGCACCGTGCGCAGATGTTTCTCGGCCGCGTAATGTAACAGGTCGAACAGGTCGTCGCGCAGCAGCGGTTCCCCGCCGGAGAAAAGCAGCACCGGCGCGCCGAAGGCCGACAGGTCGTCGATCATCGCCCTCGCTTCATCGGTGGACAGTTCCCGCGCCGCGGCGGAGTCGTCGCTGGCGGCGTAGCAGTGTACGCATCGCAGGTTGCACCGTCGCGTGCAGTTCCACACGACCACCGGTTTCGGCGTCGTTGGTTCGGCGCGGGTTTCCGCGTAGCGCAACGCGTCGCCCCAGAAGGACGATTCGTTGTCGCTGTAAAGTCTCGTCAAGTTAATCATGGATATGCTTCATAGTATCCAACGAAAGGGGCAGAATCCACACGCGTTATAATGTTGTCATCCTGAGCGGAGAGCCCCTTGGGGCTCCTTAGGAGATGACAACGTAGGAGACAGCACAAGAAAAGAGAAAAAAAGCAATCTACGCCTTGGCAAACGTCTCGCCAGTCGCTACGATTCCGGCATGGAGACGAAATCCTTCCAGACCGCTCGCGGGCACGAGGAACCTTTCGCCGTCCAGTTCAGCGTGTTCATGCCGAATCGCGTGGGGCAGCTTCTGGAACTTCTCGACGCCCTGACGCCGAAGGATATTTCACTCGTGGGCGTGTCCGTGGTCGACTCGACCGACTGGGCCGTCGTGCGAATGATCTTTCTGCAACCCGATCACGCCAGGGAAATCCTCAAAGCGACCGGCCACAGCTTCACCGAAAGCGAAGTGCTGCTGGTGGAACTCATCAGCGACGAAACCCTTCGCGAGGTGTGCGGGTATCTGTTACGCGGCGAGATCAACGTCCATTTCGCCTATCCGCTGACGATCCGACGCCACGGAAACGCGGTGATGGCCTTCCACGTGGACGACACGATTCTCGCCCGTTCCATTCTCCTGCGTCATGGCCTGACGGTCGTCGGCTGGGAAGACCTCTCCGAACCGGGGGGCGCGTTCTGAGATTCGCGTAAGAACCATTGCCCGCGGGGGAGCAAATCGGTACTGTATGTCGCATGACCATGCTGCATGACGTATTGATTCTCGGCGCGACGCCGGCGGGGTACGCCGCCGCGGCGCATTTGTCCAAAGCCAAGCTCGATGTCGTCGTCGTCGACGCGCCGGCGCACGTTCCCGCGGACGCTCCCACGGAATGCCCCTTGCACGACTGGGTTCCCGCGACGCTGTTCGCGTCCGACAAGGGGCGAATTCCCAAAAGCATTTCCAAATCGCTGATCGCCGAATCCGACGCGGAGCCGTTCGCGGCGGTCGAATACCACGACGTCGCGTTGAAGCGAACGGCGAGTTTCAGCATGAAGGAACCGGCGGGGTATTTCGTTTCCCCGGACGCTTTGGCGAAGGCGATGCGCAACCAGGCGGTCGTCGCCGGCGCGACGGTTCGCGCGTCGCGCAATCCCGTTCGGATTCGCCCGTTCGAGGATCACGTGGACGTGGTCACCTCCCGCCCGATCCATGGAAAAATTCTGATCGTCGCCCACGACACGCCCGAAGCGATCCTCAGCCAACTGGGCCGACCCGTGCGGGAGACCGCCCGGGCGATGACGATCATCGGACTGGACGTTCCCCTCGCGCCGGCGGGACGCAAGAAAGCCGACGACTGGACCCAGCCGTTGCGCAGCCGGCTGCACGTGCAGGAACTGCCCGAACGCAGCGAGCTTGGTTTGTTCTTCCTCGCGGGCGAAACGCTGCACCTGCGTGTGATGTCCACCTCGGCCGCCGCGGGGAACCGGTCGGCGGAACTGACGGCGATGATCCATTCCCTCAAGAAGGCCGGTGTCCTGCCGGTCGATCTCGACCTGGCCCACGCGAAGGGCGCGGTGTGGAAGCCCGCCGCCGGCGCGGCGCTGGAACAGGAAACCCACGAAGCCAAGCGCTGCCTCCTTGCCGGTTCGGTGGGAGGATTCACCGACAGCATCACCGCCCAGGCGATTTATCCTTCCGTTCGCTCGGCGCTGCTGGCCGCCGTCGTCGCGCAGAAGGCCCTGACGGCCGAGAATCCGCAGGACACGCTCATGACGTTCCGCGACGTCTGGCGGAATTCGCTGGTGGAGTACCTTCGCCCGCCCAACACCTCCCTGGCGATGCTCCTGCCGCTGCTGTTCGTCAACGAGAGCATCGTGGAGAAATTCAGCCGGGCGCTGCTGTTCGGCGAAGAGATTTGATTGACTTCACCAAAAGAGGTGACCTATTATGACCTTTAGCGCAATGAAATGGATTCGATCCGTACGAGATAGAATGTGGGGAGACACAAAAGATTTATCCCCGGAGGATCGGCGTCGGTATTTTGACGAGAAGCGACAAGAAGCCGAAAAGCGAATGTCCCAAATCCAGCAGGAACGACATACGTCGGAAGGATAAATCCATCCGTTTATCATCGAAATCGACAGATTGATTTCATTCTTGACGAATTTATATGGCGGAATCGTAACAGGATTCCGCCATATGAATATATGGCAAAAAGAGATTACGAAAGGACATCATGAGCGTATTGGTCACGGGCAGTATCGGAATTGACACCGTCGAAGCGCCGTCGGGAAAGGCCGTCGACGCGCTGGGCGGATCGAGCGTGTATTTTTCGCAGGCGGCGAGCTTTTTCGCGCCGGTGCGGTTCGTGGGCGTGGTCGGAGAAGACTGTCCCCCCGATTTTCTTCAGCCGCTGAAGGAGAATCCCAACATCGACATGGACGGGCTGGAAATTCGCGCCGGTTCGAAAACCTTCCGCTGGCATGGGCGTTACCACGACGACGTCAACCAGCGCGACACCGTCAGCGTGGAACTCAACGTCCTGGCGGAAAAAGGGCCTACCATCCCCGAAAATTTCCGCGACAGCGAATACGTTTTCCTCGCCAACACCCACCCGGGCCTGCAACTGGAACTCCTGGGCCAGTGCGCCGGCGCGAAACTCATCGTCGCCGACACGATGGACCTGTGGATCGAAACGGAAGCCAAGCTGCTCGATGAACTCCTCGGTAAGATCGACGGCGTGGTGCTCAACGATTCTGAAGCCATTCAGCTAACCGGTATGAAGAACGTCATCCAGGCCGGCCTGGATATCGCCGGGCGAGTGAAGCGATTTTGCGTGATCAAAAAGGGCGAGCACGGCTGCGTGCTGTTCATCGACGGCCAGGCGTATCCGCTTCCCGGTTACCCGGCGGTGAAGGTCGTGGATCCCACCGGCGCGGGCGACTGCTTCGCCGGAGGGATGATGGGCCACCTGGCGGCCACCGATCCGTCTGACGCCGACCTGTGCGACGCTCTCCACCGGGCGGTGGCCTACGGTACGGTCGTGGCGAGTATCGAGCTGGAAGCCTTCTCCCTGGATCGCCTGCTGGCGGTGACGCGCAAAGACATCGACGACCGTTTCGAGGAATTCTCTCACCTGACACGATTCTGATATTGCGCGAAAAACGCACGATCCATTTCCCGGAAGCGAAGCAATATGTCGCTTTATCAGGGGGTTTTGCGCTTGTCGATTTTCCGAATGGACTTATAATGGTTCCGGTGATTTCATATTCTTAAAAAAGGAAAGGAGGGTCGGTATGAAGGGATATGAAAGATTCCGGACGATATCCATTCTTTTCGTGATTTTCGTGATGTTCTCTCCGGCGGGGTTGCAGGCGGAGAATTACCTGCCCTTTTCGGAGGACTGGAATGCCGAGACGCCCGGTGACAACGCCTATATGCTGACGCACTGGGAACTTGAGGACGCCTATGGTACGGCGTCCGCGGACGACGCGACGATCGTGAACATCGGAGTCGGGGATAACGCCCTGGACATGAACCCCACCGGCGCAGCCGAGTCGATGGGCATTCGTTCCGATAAGATCACATTCGATGCTTCATGGCTGTCCGTGGAGTCCGATATGCAATTGACCTCCGACGGCGACGGCGCGGGAGTGATTGGTTTCTCGAAGGCCCAGGCGGCGTTGTACGGGTATGTGCTGGCGGTCAGCCAGGACGTCGGTACGGGTATCTGGGTGGACCTGCGTAAGTTCAACGGCGATCTGAACGACAGCTTAAACCTCGCCCCGGTGCATCTGACGGCGTTCAACAAGTCCCAGCCGCACACCTATCGGCTGGAGGCGACGTTCAGCGCCGGGCAGATCGCGTTTGCAACCTACATCGACGGACAGAAGCAGACGCACCCGTATTTGAATCCCGTGGACGATAATTTCCCGCACGACTTCGGCGACGGCATAAGGTTCGTGATCGCGTCCAACTACGGGCAGCAGGCGTATTTCGACAACTTCAACGCCGCCACGCCCGAACCGGCGAGTCTGCTGCTGCTGGCTGTCGGAGCGATGGGTTTGGCACGCCGGAGAAAATAACCTCGCGACAAAACCGCGAAACAATGATATCGTTCCACCAAGCCGACGGAATCCGTTTCCGTCGGCTTGTTTTATTCGTCCCCGATAAAAAGAACCGCTACGACAAAGCAATGACTTCGCCCGCGGGAAGCAACCATAAAAAAAGCCTTGCAAACATTGGCCGGAACCAACATTCACAAGGCATTTCTCCAACGCGCCCGGAAGGACTCGAACCTGCGACCTGCGGTTTAGAAGACTGATTCGAGTGTTCCACAACTTTTTAATCTTCAGCCATTAATGTTTTCTGCAAAAGGAGTTATTTAATTAGTCTCGAACCGGCCTGAAACTGAATTCATACTGTTTTACCACTCGTTTTGTACCAAAAATCAAAGTCTCTCCAACGGAGAATTTATCCGTCACGGAATTCTTCCCTTTCCTTTGAGTCATACTTGGTTTCAATCAACGACTTAAAATCTATTTCAAAAGGTGGTTTGTACGTCCCGTCCAAGCCACGACAGAATCACCCTTTTGAGATAGATTCT
>JAFGJE010000156.1 GCA_016929245.1 Phycisphaerae bacterium | reverse complement strand
CGCGAAGGATTTCGTCGCGCCCAACGCGCTGGGTTGGTTGAGTGTTCAGTATCATCGTGAAGATCAGGTGCACAGCCGCAAGCCCGTCGCCCCCGGCGGTCAGCCGCGACACGTCGTTTCCACCGACGAGGAACTGCTGGCGGTATTGAAAGCGTAGCGGCCCGACTATTTCGCGCCCGCGGCGATCACGAAGACATCCCACCAGATGTGCGAGCAGGCCGCCACGGCGAAACCGCGCCACACGAACAGCACGCCCCACCAGACGCCCGCGACCGCGAGGAAAACGAACCGTCCCCACGGCAGGGACGCTTGCCCCCACCACTGGTCCGGGGAAAAATGAAACGCCGCGAACGCCGCCCCCGCCAGGAGCACCGCCGCGACACCGGACGGATCTTTTTTCCGATGCAGCAGATCGACGAAGATCATCATCAACACGCTCAGCAGCACGAGGCGGAAAAGAAATTCCTCGTAGATTCCCGCCCCGATCGCCTCGACGGCGCCGCGTAGCGTCTCTTCCCGCACCGCCGCGACGGGCATGTCCCGCGTCAACCAGCTCAATCCCAATAGCGGCACGGACCAGATCGCCGACTCGACCAGCATTCCCCCCGCGACCCAGCCGCTGACGCGCCACGGATCGTGGCGGGTTAAATGCTGCCCCAGCAGCACCGCCACGACCAACCCCGCCGAGAGAAACGGACCCGTCACGGACATCTGGAGAAACACGTACCGCAGATATTCCGGTACGGACAAACTGCTCCCCCAGCGCATCGCGCCGATCTGAAAGAGCGCCAGCAGCGGGCCGATCAGCAGAAGCTGATTCAAAGGCCGATGCGTTTCCTTGCCGTACCGCAATCGCTCGGGCGGAAGTTGAGACGATTTCTTCGCCATGGGAGCATTGTACGGAGTCCTATGCATCAAGGACAGCCGAGAGATCCATTTTGTAAATCCGCCGGATTCCCTCGTGCGACGAATCGAAGGTGATCCAGGTCCCGTCGCGCGACCAGCGGGGATGCAGGTCGCAGCGGATTTCCGTGATCGTCGGGACGGAGTAGAACCGCCCAAGCGTAATGAGGCGGTTTTGTTCGATGTTGTACAGCAGAAGCGTTCGTTTTTTGTCCTCGTCGGGATACGTGTCCGTGAGAATCCATTTCCGGTCGGGAGAATAGCTGCAATGCCCGTCGCCGAAGGGCGTGAGAGGTTCCTCGCCGACGATCTGAATCTCCCCGCCGTCGTCCGGGAACAGGAAGTACCGCGAGCCGATGGAATCCCGATTGGCCCACGCCAGAACGTGCCGTTCGTCCGCCCAGTCGAAATGGCTTGTCATTTTTTGATCGTTCAGGCAGCGAATATCCGTGCCGTCCGGGTCGGCGGTGTAGAATCGCGTGAACCAGTATACCCCCTCGCCCTGGATTTTCCTCCAGCGATGCAGGAAGATGAACCGCCGGTCGTCGGGCGAAAACAGGACGTGGTTGAACCAGTGAAACGCCCCGTCCATGGTCTCGTCGGGATTCGTCGCCGCCATCCGCGCGACGGTAATGACCAGATCGAATTTCCCGGTTTCCATGTCCAGAAGATAGATACCGTCGTCGCCTGGAGCGTTCTGCCTGGCGAACGGATCGGGCAGACCCGCGTATCCGTAGCCCGGGCGGAGGTCCGCCAGGCGGGCGAAGTTCAGGCTGAGTGCCTGTTTCCCGTCTCGGCTGACAGCCGCGACGGGCCTGGGAAGCACGCGACGGGTTTTCGTGTGGACGTCCTGGACGACGCAGACGAATTTGTCCTCGACGCGGTCGTTGTACACGATGGTCGATTCCGGTTCGCCCGGCCACCATTGCAGCATCGCCCCCTGCTGCCAGCTCCATGCCGACGTCTCGGCGACCTTCTGGAATCCTTCGTTTTTTTCCAGGTCGATCACGCCCAGCGCAATCCGGTCGTCCCCGCGCGGCGGGCGGTCCCAGAACGTCACCTCGTGCGACAACACGAAGCGCCCCGAGAGATTTTCGCTGAACTTGTCGTAGTATCCGAAATAATGCTGCTTCGGCCCAGCCGTTAAAGGTTCGGCCTTTGGATCGTTACTCATGAGAGACAACTTTCCGTGGATGGTGTTTTCTTCTGTGTTTCTCTTGTCGGAATTCGTCGTATGGTAACAGGTCGGGGATTGGTGTACAATCCCTTCCGTTTTCATAGCAAGGAAAACCTAAGAGTGTCATCCTGAGCCCCTAAGGGGTGAAGGACCTCACGCCGTCGAATCCGTGAGGTCCTTCGACGTAGCTTGCCCCCAAGGGGCTTCACTCCGCTCAGGATGACAAAAGATCTTCCTGCTTGGGAGAATGGTGTGGAATTTGCCCTGGGACTGATTGTGGGATTATTGGTCGGCGCGGCCTTGACGTGGGCGCTCGTGGCGATGCGCGCCCGGGCCGTCAAGGCCGACCGCGCGGAGATGGAGCGGCAGATGCGGGAGGCGTTTTCGTCGCTGGCGGCTGCCGCCCTCGACGCCAACAGCGACCGTCTCGGCAAGCAGACCGCCGGCCTGCTCGACGCCAAGAAGCAACTCATCGACCAGACCCTCCAGAACGTCAACGAACGCCTCAATAAGCTGGGCGATTATTTCAACGTCGTCGAGAAGGATCGCAAGAGCGAGTTCGGCCGGCTGAGCGAGTCGGTCGGTTCGCTGGCGACGTCGGCGGGGGAACTGCACAAAATCCTCGCCAGCACGCAGCGGCGCGGGGCGTGGGGCGAGCGGATGGCCGACGACATCCTGCGCCTGGCGGGGTTGTCGGAGGGCGTGAATTACACGAAGCAATCCATCGCCGCCTCCGACGAGGATCGTCAGACCCGGCCTGACTTCACGTTTTCCCTGCCCTCCGAGCGCATCGTGAACATGGACGTGAAATTCCCGCTGGAGAATTACCGCGCCTATCTCGACGCCGACAACGACGACGCCCGCGCGGAAAAGCGCGACCAGCTCGTCAGGGACGTCAAAGGCCACGTCCGGGCCGTCGCGAGCCGCGGATACGTCGACACGAAGGCGGGCACGGTCGATTACGTGCTGCTGTTCATCCCCTCCGAGCAGATTTACTCGCTCGTGCTGGAGGCGTCGCCGGACTTAATCGACGACGCCCTGCGACAAAGGGTCGTGCTGACCAGTCCGCTGACGCTCTACGCGATGCTGGCCGTCATCCGCCAGGCCGCCCAGAACGCCAACCTGATGAAAACCGCCGACGAGGTGCTGGAGTTGCTGGCGGCGTTTTACAAGCAGTGGCAGGTGTACAACGAAGAGGTCGACCGACTCGGAAAGCAGATCGACACCGTCCGGAACCAGTACGAAAAGGTCGCCACCACCCGCACCCACATGCTCCAGCGCCCTCTGGATAAAATCGAAGACCTCCGCCGGCAACGAGGCATGGAGGAGCAACAGGAGCCGTGACGCGAAAAGGTCCAACTCCCGTTTTGCGCATCGGCGCGGGAATGTGGCGCGGGCGGAAGCTCCTCCCGCCGCCGGGAACGGGCACCAGGCCGATGACGGGATTCGCCAAGAAATCCCTGTTCGGCATCCTCGCGCCGCGGATGGATGGCGCGGTTGTGCTGGACCTGTACAGCGGTTCGGGCACGCTGGGGTTGGAAGCTCTTTCACACGGTGCGAAGCGATGCTGTTTCGCGGAATTGTCCCGGCCGGTGATCGCAAGGCTGAAGCGGAACATCGAATTGTGCGGCGCGGAAGAGATGTCCGTCGTCTGGACAGGCGACCTGGAGAAAAAACTCGCCGGCTGGTTAAGCGAACTGGGGCAACAAGTCGACATCGCCTTCATCGATCCACCGTTCCCGGCTGTCCGGAAATGGGACTGGGATCGAATGGTCGAGAAGATATTCAATCCGCTGACGGCGGCGCTGGCGGAAGATGGCGTGGCGGTCCTCCGCCTGCCGGGCGATACCACCCCGCCCGAAATACTCGGCCAACTAACGAAACAACAAACACGCGAATACGGTGATATGACGATTTCGTTTTATGGGTTGGTAGTCGGTAGCCTGTAGTCGGTGAAGAAAGAGAGAAATTCCCGGCTACCGACTACCGACTACCGGCAACCAAACCATGCCCCCCGACACGTACACGTATTTCGAGCCGCAACGGGCGGCGACGTTGAAGAACCTGAATCTCCTGGTGCGCCAGGCGGTGGAGGGGTTCATCACCGGCCTGCATAAAAGTCCGCACAAGGGATTTTCCGTCG
>JAFGJE010000155.1 GCA_016929245.1 Phycisphaerae bacterium | reverse complement strand
TCGAGGGGATGATTCGGATGTTCCGGTTCGAGCACCAGCACCCGCGCATCGGGATTGGGCGTGACGGGAACCGTACCTCCGCGATTCGCGATCAGCGTCAGCGCTTCCCGCGCGATCGTTTCCGACAGCATTCGCCGTTCCTCCGGTGGTGTCGTCGGTAGCGGGTTTTCGGGTATGGTTCCGGGCGTCAACCCCATCGCCTGTTTGTGTTTCAGGATACGATTCACAGCCGTGTCGATCACGGCTTCGGGCACGTCGCCGTCGCGCACCGCCCGCGAGAGTTCCGCGACGGCCTGGTCCGGCTGGGCGGGGCCCAGGATCAGATCATTCCCCGCCAGCACCGCTCGCGTCAGCGCCTCGCGGGGAGAATACCGCTCGGTGATACCGTGCATTTCCATGGCGTCGGTGATCACCAGGCCGTCGAATCCAAGCGTTTCCCGCAGCAGGCCCGTAATCAGCGCATGAGACAGCGTGCAAGGGAACTCCGGATCATACGGGGGGTAGACGGCGTGGTTTGTCATCATCATGGGAATCCCCGCCGTCACAGCCGCGGCGAACGGCGGAAGATGGATTCGCTCCATCGCGTCACGGCTGACGTCCATCACCTCCAGTCCCAAATGGGGATCGAGCTTATGCATCCCTTCACCGGGGAAATGTTTCGCCTGGGGCAGCAGCCGGCCTTTCGACATCATTCCCCTGGCGTAGGCGACCGCCACCGCGGAAACGTGCCGCGGATTGTCGCCGACGGAGCGCGTGTTGCAGATCGGGTTTTCCGGAACCGTGTTGACGTCGAACACGGGCGACGGCGTGATGTTGATTCCGAGATAATCCGCCTCCTCGGCGACGACACAGCCGGCGCGATACGCGAGTTCTTCCGCGCGTTTCAGGTTCGAAGCCGCGATCGCGCCGAAGGCCATCATGCCCGGAAACTCCGTGCACTGCTCGCCCGTAATCAATTGTCCCACACCGGACTCGAAATCCGTGGAGATAAACAGGGGAATCGGAGCCTGGGCCTGCAGATCGCGAAGGATGGCTCGGAATTCCTCGACGCTATCACGCGGCACGCGGCACGGCCAAACACCGCCCGCACCGGCCCGCACCAACGCCAGGATCTGATCCGGATCCCGATACGCGTACACCATCATCTGGGCGATCTTTTGCTCCAACGATAAATCGCTTGCTTTCATGCCGTCCGCTCCGGATGGAGAAACGTTGTATCCGCCCTGCTCATTTCATCTCGGGGGAAGGAGCATGATACCTTCCGACGGAGTACGAATGGTATTGGAAAACCGTGAGGCGGTAAGAATTTCCCGCCCACGGGATTCAAAAACAGGATGGATGCAGCGACTTCAAGACTCTCCCGGGAAAACAATTCGTCAGTGCAGAAACCCAATTCCTCATAATCCCCTTCCCCCAGTCTAATTCAAACGAGGCCGACGGGATTCGAACCCGCAACCACCGGATCGACAGTCCGGTACTCTAACCAATTGAGCTACGGCCCCAGTGTTCCATTGTCAATCCCTCCCATCCGGAGGGCGGGAGGGAACGGGAAGTATAGTCAAAATCGGCAGATTGTCAATGTAAGTTTATCGTCTTTCACGAAAAAAGACAACTATTTCCAAACGGTTCGTCCTGTCATTCTGAGTCCCATCCCGCCAGGTGGACCGCCAGCACCGTCACGTCGGCGGGGGTGATTCCGCTGACGCGCAGCGCCTGGGCGAGGTTGATCGGGCGGATTTGGGTCAGCCGTTCCCGCGCCTCCCAGCGGAGCTGCGAAACGGCGTGGTAATCGAAATCGGATGGGATTTTCTTGTCGTCCAAATCGCGCATCTGCTCGACGGCCTGGGCCTGCTTTTCCATGTATCCGGCGTAGGCGGCGTCGACGACCAGCGACCGCAACGGACGCGGATATTGTTGAAATAATCCACGAAGCGTTTCGGATTCCGAGGAACCATGTTCCATCATCGTTTCCAGGGTCACACCGGGTTGACGCAGCCGATCCCACAACGTCTTACCTTCGACACGAACGGATTTCAAAATCCCCTCCGCGCGGGTGACGGCTTGCCGTTCGACGCCGTATTTTTCCCATCGCGCGTCGTCCACCAGTCCGATCTCGCGTCCCAGGGGCGTCAAGCGCCGGTCGGCATTGTCCGCGCGCAGGAGCAATCTGTGCTCCGCCCGGCTGGTGAACATGCGATACGGTTCGGCGACGCCCTTGGTCACCAGGTCGTCGATCATCACGCCGATGTAGGCCTGGTCGCGCCGCGGGACGACGGGCGGAAGATCCCGCAATCCTCGAACGGCATTGATCGATGCCAAAAGACCCTGGCCGGCGGCTTCCTCGTACCCGGTCGTGCCGTTAACCTGCCCCGCGAGGTACAGGCCTCGCGTGGTCTTCGCTTCCAGCGCGGGCGTCAGTTGCGTCGGCGGGATGAAGTCGTACTCAATCGCGTAGCCGTACCGCAGGATTTCCGCGTTCTGCAACCCCGGGATATGACGAACCATGTAGTCCTGCACATCTTCGGGCATGGAAGAGGTTATGCCGTTGCAGTACACCCAGTTGGTATTCTCAGGCCGACCCTCCGGTTCCAAAAACACCTGGTGGGAGGTTTTGTCGGCGAAGCGTTCGACCTTCGTCTCGAACGACGGGCAGTAGCGCGGGCCCGTGGACTGGATTTGTCCCGTGTACATCGGGGCGCGATGGAAATTCTCGCGGATTACGCGGTGGATGTCTTCGTTGGTGGCTGTCAGGTAACAGGGAATCTGCTCGACGTGCAGTTCGTCGTTGACAAAGCTGAACGGCTGGGGTGGCTCGTCGCCGTCCTGGCGGGTGCATTGGTCGTAGTCGATGCTCCCGGCTGCCAGGCGCGGGCAGGTGCCGGTTTTGAGCCTGCCGATCTGAAGGCCGCACTGGCGGAGGGATTCGCTTAAACCCGCGGCGGCCGGTTCGTCGTATCGCCCGCCCGCCCAGGTGCGCTCACCGCAGTGCATCAAGCCGTTGAGGAACGTGCCCGCGGTGACGATGACGCGGCGACAGACGATATTCGAGAAAACCGGTCGCTTACGCTCCCGGCTCGTTTGGATATTCACTCCCACGACGCGATTTTTTTCGGTGAGAATGTCCGTCGCTTCACCTTCGAGGATCGTGAGATTCTCGCAATTCTTCAGCGCCTGTTGCACCCATCGGGCGTAGTCGTGGCGGTCGGACTGGCAGCGCGGGCCTCTCACGGCTGGGCCTTTCGAGGCGTTCAGCATGCGGTACTGGATGCCCGTCGCGTCGGCAGCCAGGCCCATCAATCCGCCCAGCGCGTCGATCTCGCGGACGATCTGTCCCTTGCCCACGCCGCCGATGGCGGGATTGCAGGACATCTGCCCGATCGTGTCAGCCGAGAACGTAACCAAGCCCGTTGCTGCCCCCAGGCGCGCCGACGCCCAGGCGGCCTCCACACCCGCATGCCCGCCGCCGATGACCACAATGTCAAAGTCCGTCCGCATAGACGGGAGATTGTAACACGAGAAAAAACAAAGTACACCCACAAGCAAGGCCCGCGTTTCAAGGCACGTGCGAAATTGGGGGGTATTATTGCTCCT
Source organism: Phycisphaerae bacterium (assembly GCA_016929245.1). Taxonomy (GTDB): domain Bacteria; phylum Planctomycetota; class Phycisphaerae; order SM23-33; family SM23-33; genus JAFGEJ01. The sequence goes on along the minus strand of JAFGJE010000155.1, from coordinate 4,399 downwards.
CATTTTCGTAACCCGTTCATTAGCAACATTCTGGGAATTCCACACCCGATGGGAACTACACTAAACTGTACCGTTCCGCCAAATTCTGCCATTCTTTGCCAAAAACCGCCCAATCCTGACCTGAAGAGAACGCGAATTACGCGAATGAAGATGAATGGTTCTGGTGTTATCACAATCCGCGCAGGAACTGGAAGATGCGGTCGGAATGACCCTTGAGTTCCTCGTGTCCGAAGTCCGGGTAGATTTCCAGCGACTTCTTCGACGTGATCTTGTTGTAGGCAGCGAACTGCGTCGACGGCGGGCAGATGTCGTCCATCAAACCGACCGCCATGTACACCTCCGCCCGGATACGCGGCGCCAGGTGCTGCGCGTCGATGTATCCGAGCTTCGTGAAAATTTCGTCCTCCCGCTCGTGGAGCGGATCGAACTTCCGGAAATACGCCCGCAATTCCTCGTAGGCGTGCTTCGCCAGGTCCATCTCCCATACGCGCCGATAATCGCACAGGAACGGGAACACCGGGGCCGCACGCTTGATCCGCGGTTCCAGCGCGGCGCACGCCAGCGTCAACCCGCCGCCCTGGCTACCGCCGAACGCGCCCACGCGGGTTTCGTCCACGTCGGGCATGTCCATCACGATCCGCGCCAGCTGGGCGGTGTCGAGATAAATCCGCCGGAAGAGCATCTTCTCCGCCGGACCGTCCAGTCCCCGGATAATATGGCCGTTGAGCGTATTTCCGACCACCCCGCCGACGTCCTCGCTCAATCCGCCCTGGCCTCGACAATCCAACGCCGCGACGGTATACCCCATCGCCGCGTACGGAAGCTTGTCGATCCAGTCCCCGCAACTACCGCTGTATCCGTGGAAAATCACCACCGCCGGGTGCGGTCCGGGCGCGTCGACGGGCTGAATCAGCCTGGCGTGCACGCGCGCGCCGCCGACGCCCGTGAAATACAAATCGCCGCACACGGCAAAGGGCGTTTCAAACCCGCTTGGAATAATCTCAACCTGCGAGTCCATCGCCCGCATTTCCGCGAGACCCTTGTCCCAGAACTCGTCGAAGTCCGCGGGACGCGGATTACGGCCTTGATACGTTTTTAACTGCTCCAGGGGCATGTCAATCAACGGCATGACTGGTTCCTTTCTGAAAGTTGACCAATCGCAATATTCTGCCCGGTGTCGTATAATGCGGCAAGAGGCAATGCCGCCGTTTCGAGAAATTTCCTCACAAAGACACCGACCCCGGAAATTAACCACGGATTTCACGGAAAAGACGGATTACACGGTTTTTTATTTTTAAAGCAATCCGCGAAATCCTTCTGAATCCGTGTAATCCGTGGCTGATTCCATGCCGGGGATTTGTGAGGATTTGGATATAATTCAACCGGTATTGATGATGAAAAACCTGTTTCGCCAATCCGAAGACGAGGTTATCGCCGCCAACGCGCCGCTGGCGGTGCGCATGCGTCCGCGGACGCTGGACGACATCCTCGGCCAGCAGGATTTCCTCGGGCCGGGCAAAATGCTCCGCCGGATGCTCGAAGCGGGATCGGTTTCCAGCCTGGTGTTCTTCGGGCCGCCCGGATCGGGTAAGACGACCTTAGCGACCGTCATCGCCCGTCATTGCGACTGCGAATTTCACATGCTCAACGCCGCGTCGGCGTCCGTGAAGGACGTCCGGGCGATTATCGAGGAAGCCCGCGCGACGCTGACGGCGCGGAATCGGCGGACCGTGCTGTTCATCGACGAGTTGCACCGCTTCAACCGCGCCCAGCAGGACGTGCTGCTCAACGACGTGGAAAACGGCGTGATTCTCCTGATCGGCGCGACGACGGAGAATCCGTTCTTCACGATCAACTCCCCCCTGCTGAGCCGCTCGACGATTTTTGAATTTCAGCCGTTGACGGAAAACGACATCGTCGCATTGCTCCGCCGGGCGATCGCGGATGAGGAGCGAGGCCTGGGGAAATACGACATCACCGCCACGGACGAGGCGCTTCAGCACCTGGCGACGATTTCCGACGGCGACGCCCGACGGGCGCTGACAGCGCTGGAGGTCGGCGTGCTCAGCCAGGTCCGCGCCGCCGGGCGGGACGACGTGAAGGTGACGTTCGATCTGGACGTCGCGCAGGAGTCGATCCAGACGAAGGCCGTCCAGTACGACCGCACGGGCGACCTGCACTACGACGCGATCAGCGCGTTCATCAAATCCATGCGCGGCAGCGACCCGGACGCGACGGTCTACTGGCTGGCGCGGATGCTGGCAGCCGGGGAGGATCCAAGATTCATCGCGCGGCGCATCGCGATTTTAGCGAGTGAAGACATCGGAAACGCCGATCCACGGGCGATTTCGGTGGCCGCGGCGGCGTTTGACATCACCGAGCGCGTCGGCATGCCCGAATGTCGCATCACGCTTTCGCAGGCGGCGATCTACATGGCCTGCGCCCCGAAATCCAACGCCTCCTACAAAGCCATCGACGCCGCCCTTGCCGACGTGAAGAACAACCGCACGGTTCCCGTCCCCAAACACCTCCGCAACGCCCCGCATCCGGGCATGAAGGAGCAGTTGGGGAATTCCGAAGGCTACCAGTACAGCCATTCCTACGAAGGCGGCGTCAGCCCGGACCAGGATTATCTGGGCGTGGACAAAAACTACTACACCCCCACCGACCGCGGCTACGAAAAGCACATCCGGCAATACCTCGACTGGGCGAAGAGTTTAAGGGAGAAGAAGGAACCGTAAGTGAATCCCACAAACCCGATTCCCTGTGGTTTTATGGGACATGGCGGGATTGGAAAGGAGTTTTTCATGGAATTAGACAGTTTACTTTTCCGATAATTATGGTAGAATTAAGGGGTAACGTCCAGCCGGAGTCAGGCGGGCGCTCCCCAATTGAGGTTTATCTCAAAAAATTAACCATATTTTTTCTTGCCGAGCTTTTCGGACAGGACTATAAGAGAAAAAATATCCGCTGGGGAAGGATGTACGAATCGGCAAAATGAATCGTACAAATCCGTCGCGGAGCTATAATTCAAAAACAGGAGCCTATCATGGCGGAACGAGATCTTCTTGATATTCTTGTGCATTTGGCAAGTGTAAAACCCGGGGATAGGGAAAACCTGTACGTCGCCCACGTTTTGAAGTATAATATCTGCGCCAGTGCTCCAACTCTCCTCGAAGCCGTCCAGAACGCCATTGATTTGGCTGTCGCATATCAACAGCGCGTCCGGGAGTACCAGGGAGATTCGATCTGTATTGTCGACGATTATCTCCTGCGCGCTTTCGCGGTCGCTTCGACGATATCGTGGGAGAACGAGGAGGATCCTGTCTGTGTTCACGTCAAAGCCACCCTGAAAGCGAAAGACGCCGCGATGCGGGATCTGGTCGTCGTGCGAGACGTTTCGGAAATGCAGGTTCAGGATGATTCGATTCTGGATGTCATGGATATCTTTTCGCAGGAACCGCTTCCCGCCTAATCACCAACCGTCTTTGCGTATTGTTTTTCCAACCGCTTCGGATGAAAGGGTCTATGATGAGTCCTATGTTTGGGTTGGGAAGTCCCCACCTTCTGAGTCTGATGGGTCCCGCCGATTTCGTCGCCCACGCCAAATGGTGCGCTCAATCCGTTCCTCCCAGGGAATACTATACGCCTCCGAAAGGCGCGATTCCACAGGCACAAACGTGTCTTTCCCTCGACCAATTCATGGCCATCCTCTTTAAGTACACGAAAAAAATGCTCAATACCGTCGAATTGGACGCGGAGATCGTTCCGGATGAACGGTCGAAGCGGATTCACAGAATCCAATTCATCTGCATTCGGGATCCGGGACTTCGCCGTCGAATTTCGCCGGTCTATCTTCCGGAAGCACAATACGGCTGGTGGATGTGCGACCTGGAAGAAGTCCTGCGTTTTTCCGTGCATCCCGATTTTATCCGCACATTTCGTCGAAGCATGCGCTTACGCCCGGAAGACGGATATGGGGATCGAGAGTTCTTTTACGTTCGTTCTCCGGAATTGGGATGAAGATCCCAATGGAACCGGTCGTCGGCGATGGTCTCCGCCGGTTCCGCGCAGGTTGGACGGACCAAACTCCTACTCTCGGCGATTCCGTCGCCTGCCCTTGGAGGTGGTCCGGGCATCGCAGCCCTTGTATTCTCCGTCTTGTTCCCGCCTCGATCGTGCCGCATCGCGTCGGCTCCCTGTAGTTCGGCCCTTCGTCGCCGGTGGAGCGACTACTATGGCCTCGGCTGACTCCTGCCGGTCCTTCCCGCCGCGTCGCCGCGACGGTAGCCTGTGGCAGACCGACAGGCCTCCCGGGGTAAGGCGTGTGACCTTCGTCGCATATACCCGCCGCATCTACGCCGCCGCGTTCCGAATGACATCGGGCTTCGAGTCTTTT
>JAFGJE010000154.1 GCA_016929245.1 Phycisphaerae bacterium | reverse complement strand
GAGTGATTTGGCCTGTCCGATAGCGATTTGAGATCATGCCATCTTCGAGCATGAGCAGGCCCACGTCTTGCGGGATGATCAATCCCATCGCTTCGATCGTTTGCACGACGGCGACGGCGGTCGCGTCGTCGGCGATGAGCAGGCCTATCGGTTCGTGTTTGGCTTTTTCACGCACGGGGGTGAGGACAGCCGCGAGATTGTCGTAAGGGCAGGGGAGGACGTGGTCGGCCTGGTCTTTGGCAGCGGCTTGGTACTGTTTGACGCGTTTTTGTGTCAGCGGGGTGTCGTCGTCGGGATGGAGATAATAAAACGTCCGATAACCTGCTTTTTGGAGGTGGTGAAGTCCTTTCTGGAATGCCTTCCGCGTGTCATGGAAGACCAGATCGGCATTTGGAACAAAATCTTCCCCACTTTCCAACAGCACGACGGGGGTGCGACTATTTTTTAATAATGGCATAATTCGTATATAATCTCTAATATTGCCATTATATTTCCAAATAATACCGGACACATGGTTTTCAAGAGTTTTTTTGATTGCTTGACACTCTAATTTTGGATTTTGTTGAAATATGCTATTTAATAATAGTGTATAACTGTTTAAATCAGCAATTTGCTGGACAGTTTTGATAAATTCTGGAGAATTCTGTTGAGGCAGGATCAGGCTGATGGTATTGGAACGCCCCCTTCGCAGGCCGGCGGCGACTGGATTTGTCTTAAACCTAAGTTTTTTCGAGACTTGCAGCACTTGCTTGCGGGTTTTTTCCGCTACGGGATCCTTTCCCGAGAACACGCGGGAAACCGTGGCGACACTGACATTCGCATGCCGTGCGACGTCATAAATTGTGGCGGGGGTGTATGGCATTTTCATGAAGGAATTTCCTGGTTTATGGCTGTAAACGGTTACATTGATAAATGGTATTAATATATCGGAAATAAATTGATAAATATTTAATGTAATCGTTTACATATAAATGTTACGCGGGGAAGTTGGGGCAGTGTCGTTTTTGGATGATACACACATAACAAAAACGCGGGGGGAAGCGATTCCCCCCGCGCTGAGGTTTTGGGGGGAAGGGATTCCCCCCCCGCGCGGAGATTCAGTACTGAAAAGTATGCCAAAATAGAGTGGGGTGTTTATCCGTTTTCCTCTTCGCGGAGGGTTTGGGCGGCCCGGATCATGGCTAGGTATCCTTCTTTGGGCACGTACGGCGGGATGCTGTTGCCGGAACCGAGAATAAAACCCTTCGCCATGGAGCGATAGCGCCGGCCTTGATCGAGGGTGTATTCGTAAACGTCGGCTGGGCTCATGCGACAGAGGCGGTCGGTGTCCACGCCGCCGACGAGGGCGATTTTATCGTTGTATCGTTCGATCCATTCGTCAAAAGGAGCGATGGCGTCTTCGTTGGAATGTTTCGCGTCGATACCGGCGTCGATCAGTCCGTCCATGATGGCGAAGATATTCCCGCAGGAATGCAGCAGGAACCGTTTCTTCGCCTGATGAATTCGAGCGATCATCCGCCGGTATTGCGGCACGACGTGACGCAGCAGCGTTCGCGGCGAAAGGAGCGTCGCCGTCTTGAATCCCATGTCGTCCCCGATGCGGCAGACGGCGAACACGTCGGAATACCGCTCCAGGAGCGTGCTCCAGACGTTCAGCAGGAAATCGCCGATCCGCACGTAGAGTTCCGCGAACAGTTCCGGATCGTCGGCCTGCATGTAACAAAGCTGCTGATATCCGACGATATCCTCGCTGGTCTCGAACACGCCGTTGCCCACGCCGCCGACGGCCTTCATGCCCGGCGGGAGACATTCGCGCAGCGTGTCGAAACGCGGTCCGGCCGTCTCCCAGTAGATTCGCGGAAGATCGTCCCAGGGGTAGGCGTCGAAGTCGGCGCGATTCCGGATCACGCCCGCGCGTTCACCGATCAGCGCCCCGGCCCCGGGCATGGTGTTCGACGTGCAGACTTCATACGAAACCGTGTCGTACGTCATCTCCCGCCAGAATCCGCAGAACTGCGTGAAATATTCCCGCCGGTCGGCTTGGTCGCCGTCGAGCAGGCCCACGACTCGTCGGCCGGAGATGCCTTCGATTGATTCGTCGTTGATGTAATGCTCATACAAAGGAAGACGTACGGGTTTGCGATTTTCAATGGCTGTGACGACATGACGATAATCCGGTTCAAAAGGCATTTTTAACTCCAATTTTATTGTTATTGTCATTCTGAGCGGAGCGAGTCTTCGAGCGAAGTCGAATGACCTCACGCTATCGAACCTGTAAGATCCTTCGACGTAGCTTGCCCCCAAGGGGCTGCGCTTCGTTCAGGATGACAGATGAGTAAGAAAATAACATGTTTTGATTCGGATTGCTTTTTCTTGAATATTGTAGTACTATTCAAAACATGAAGATTCGCCTGGACGAAACCCAGCGGGTGCAGTTTGACCTGGGGGACGTGCAACTGCCCGAAATTCCCGTTTTCGGTATCGACCGGCAGATGTACGCCGAACCGGGCCTGCCCGCGCACATCCACGAGGGATTGATGGAAATCCATTTCATTAAGCAGGGCGAGCAGGTGTTTCATGTCGACGGGCGGGACTATCCCATTCGCGGCGGGGAGATGTTCGTCACCTGGCCGGACGAGGTGCATTCCTCCGGCGGGCAGCCGCACAGCCGTTGCCTGATCTACTGGACGCAGTTTCGCCTGCCGCGCGGAAGGGCGTCGCTGTTCGGGCTGACGGCTGCCCACGCCCAGCCGTTGCTGCGGGAGTTGCGAAATCTTCCTCGCCGCCACTTCGCCGCCAGTGAGTCCATCGCCACGCTGTTCGAGGAAATGTTCACGATACGGCAGAACGCCCAACACCCGTCCCAAACCATCGAAATTGCCAGCCGTTTCGTGCAGTGGCTTCTGGAAGTCGTTCGATGCGCACAGATTCGTCAACAAGGGCGGATGTCCCCCGACATCACCGCCGTCGTTCGACGGATCGAAAGGGATCCGTCGGCGAATCCCACCTTGCGGGAACTGGCCGACTCGATTCATCTTTCCCTTTCGCGGTTCAAGGCGAAGTTCAAGCGGCAAACGGGCCTGCCGCCGCGAGAATTCCTCCTGCGATGCAAAATCGACCGTGCCAGGCGGTGGTTGCGGGATACGGAGATGTCGATCACCATGATCGCCTATCGGCTGGGTTTTTCCTCGTCGCAGAATTTCGCGACGACGTTCAAGCGGTACGTGTCCCTTCCGCCGCGTGAATTCCGCGCGGGCAAACCCCCGAAGGTACAAGAATGGAAATTACCGTAGTGCTTTGTAATATCAAAAAATATCAAGTTGTCATCCTGAGCGGAGCTTGCCCCCAAGGGGCTGCGCTCCGCTCAGGATGACAAATCATATTCTCAAGCTGATTGGATAAAATCTTGCAACGCCTCGTAAAGCGGGTCGAACTCTTCGGTGGCGAAGCCCATGTGGGAATGGCGTCGCCAGGATTCGGCGTGGGTGAATGTCCCGGACATTTTGCCCATTCGGGCGGTTACGTCTTCCATGGTGTGCAGGTAATTGTCCAGACCTTGCGTTTCATCGAGCCAGGTTTTCTGGCTTTCGTGACAACGCAGCGCCTCGCGTTTGACGTCCATGACGGATTCGACGTTGACGTGGAAGTGCGGAGTGATCGGCCGGCGGAGCTGATCCGTCAGCCCGTAGGGCATGGCGTGGTAGACCGCCGTCGGTTGCGTCGTCGGCGGACGGGGCGGCTGGACGGGAAAATTCGGAACCGCCCGCATGAACGCGGCCGTGACCATCAGCCGCGAAACATTCATGTGATCTTCCATGTAATCCTGGGGCGAGGGAACCAGCAGAATCGTCGGCTGCACCTCGCGGACGACGGCACAGAGTTTGGCCACCAGTTCGGGGGTGTAGAAAATTTCCAGATCGTTGACGAGCGGCGGGTGAAACTCGGCGTGGAAAATCTCACCGGCGGCCTTCTGGGCCTCGGCGGTGCGAACGGCGGCGATCTCCTCCGGGCCCAGCGTGGTCGAACCGCACGAACCGTTGGCGATATTCATGTAATGCAGCCGCCATCCCGCCCGGCCCAGCAGGGCGAACGTGCCGCCCATCATGAACTCGATATCATCCGGATGCGCCGCCGCGGCGAAGGCGATCTTGTTTTTCTCGGAAACTTCCATACGATTTGATGGACTATAATGCGCCACCGTGGTTTTGATTACAATAGGAAAGAAACTGGGAAACCTCCGCGGCAGGGGGTATGATGTTCCTTCGGATGACTGGATGCCAACGATGTTCAAAATCGCCTATCTCACGGACATGCACCTGGGCGGGGACGGCACGGGATTTCATCATCAGCCGCCTTGCCAGGAAAAAATTCCCGCGCTGGTGAAGGCCTTGTCGGAGACCCTCCGGAACGAAGGCGTGGAACTGCTGATTCTCGGAGGGGATATGACGGATCAGGGCAATCCCGATCAAATTCGTCAATTCCAGGAACTTTTTCTGACTCTATCGATGGACGTGCGGCTGGTATTGGGCAATCACGATCTGGCGACGCTGGAGTCATTCGACGCGTGGCGGGGACAATGTCCGTCGATGTTCCAGGCGGATGATACCAGCCCGTGGGGGGATTTTGCGATTCGCCGGGAAGGTTGTCTGCTGATCGGTTTGCAGAACACCTGGAAAACCGAACCGAATACGCCGGATCATTATTGGGAAGCCCGGACGTGCGAAGGCGCCCTGCTGGCGGAACAAATCCAATGGTTCGGGGAAATTCCGCGGACTCATTCGTCGGAAGATGTGATTCTGTTCCTGCACGAGCTTCTGTTTCCGCTGTATCCCGAGCAGACCGGCCTGGCGGAGCCCGTTCACGCCCCGACGAGTCCGGTCATCCAAGAGCTTTCGGAGATGATCCGGCAGGCGGGGAACGTCAGGATGGTTTTTTCGGGACATTGTCACGCCACGAGCGTGCATTGGCGGAACGGACAGGCCTTTCTCACGACGGCGGCCTTCGTCGAACCACCGTTCCAGTTTCGGTTGATTCGGATCGACGAAAAGGAGATGGATGTTTCGACCCGGGATTTCGCTTCCCTGGCGGGGGATGTAATCCTGGACGACGCCAAACGCTGGGTGCTGGGAACGGCCGATTCCCGTCATGTCAGAATCGAGCGATAAATTATTCTGAGATCGCCGTGGCGCCTTCAAGCGTCGCTTCGACGCTTGTGGGTGCTATTCCCGAAAGCACCCACAAGCGAGCGGACTCGCTTGAAGGCGCCGTTTCGGTTAGTATATAAATACTACAGAACCATAAAAAACAAGGCATGGGAATTCGAATGATTCCGCATAGTGAAAAAGATCGTTGCGGGCGGGCGCACCGGGATCGGGAAGCCGTCAACACCGCCGCCCGGAAAAGCCTGGAAGACTGGGCGCTGTCGATCGCGCCGGCCGGCGCGGGGATGTCGGTGCTGGACCTCGGCTGCGGCACGGGCAAACTCGCCGTTCCTTACGCCCAGGCCGTCGGACCGACGGGGAGCGTGCTGGGCGTGGATATTTCTCCGGAATCCGTCGCGGAACTGCAAAGAAAAACGCGGCGGAAAGAACTGACAAACCTGAGAGTCCGCGTGGGGAATCTGGATGAAATCGAATCGATCCTCGCTGGGGAAACCTTCGACCTGATCGTATCGAGTTACGCGATCTATTACGCCTCGGACATGCCGGGCTTGTTACGGGCGCTGGCGGGGCGGTTGACCGCCGAGGGACGCGTGTTCGTGTGCGGGCCGGGCGAGGGAACGAATCACGAAATGGACGAACTGGTGCGGAAGGCCGCCCCGGAACGGAACGGCGCCCGCCCGCTGGACGATTTCCTCTCTCTCGATCAGATCGGATTCGTCTCGCAGTCCTACGCGAAGGTGGAACAGCATCGTTTGGAAAACGCGGTATCGTTCGATACCGCCCGGACGCTGCTTTCCTGGTGGCGGAATCACAGCATGCACATCCCGCAAGCCGATCCCGCCGTCGAGTCGGCTGTCCGTTCGTATTTCGAGACCCACAAGGCCTTCCTGCTGACGAAAAACGTTTTGGGAGTTTTATTTTGTCGATGATTCGATTACAGGACTTTTCCCTGGAGGAATATCGCGCGTTGCTGCGGCGTGTTTGCGACGGGCGTCAGACCCTGCCGTTCGGGGATTTCGCCCATCCCTCCGAGGGCATGGCGATGCGCGACGGAGGCGCCGCCCCGGAGCGGTTCGTGATCCTGCGACACGACGTGGATTTCTCCCCACAATGCGCGTTGCGCCTGGCGAAGGTGGAGGCGGAACTGGGCCTGCGGGCGACCTACTTTTTCCTGCTCACGAGCGACCTGTACAATCTGCTGAGTCCGCCGATGCGGGAGATTCCGCGACGGATCGTCGAACTCGGGCACGAGGTGGGACTGCACTATGACGTGCCGGTGCTTACCGACGCCCCCGACCCGCGCGAGGCGCTGGGGAAACAATGCACGCTGCTGGCGGAACTGACCGGCCGGCCGATCCGGTCGATGTCGATGCACAACCCCGGCTGGAACGGCGCGGACCCGTTCCGCGACGACACGGAGATGATCAACGCCTACGACCCCGCCTTCACGCGCGACATCGCGTACTACTCCGATTCCTGCGGCGCCTGGCGGGACGAAACGCACGCCGTGCTGACGGCGGGGGAGATTCCCCCCCGGCTGCAATTGCTGATCCACCCGATCTACTGGGGCGACGGCGCCGGCGACCGACGCACCCGCCTGGCCGAATGGTCCCGGGAACACGGACGATACGTCTCGGATTTCCTCCAGGACCTCGAGAGCCTCTGGCCGACGCACAAAGGCGTGATCGAACACGATAAACGCACCGGGAAATTATGAATTATGAGTTCGGAATTATGAATGAAAGATAAGAGTCGTGACAGGGAAAACCATATTTCTTTTCTTATCTTACATTCATAATTCCGAACTCATAACTCATAATTGTCAGACTTGTCCCACGATCTCCGCGACGATTTCGTCCTGGGTTTTTCCGGCGCATGGGATGGTCAGGTCGGCCCACTGTTGATACAAAGGGCGACGGCCGGCGAATAAATCATCCAGCGTTTGATCGGCGGGTTTGACCACCCCGCGCACGGCCAGGTTGCTCAATCGCCGTCGAATGTCCTCCAAAGGCAGGTCCAGCCAGATCACCGGTCCGGTGGATTTCAGGTGCTTCATACCCGCGCGGCTGTACACCGCGCTGCCGCCGGTGGCGACGACGTATCCCCGCACGTCGAGACACAGGAGGTATTCCTCTTCGAGTTTGCAGAAAGCCTCCAGACCTTCTGTGTCGATGATCTCCTGCAAATTTCGTCCCACGCCGGATTGGATGTACACGTCGGCGTCCACGAAATTCCGCTCCGTCGCCTTGGCGAGAAGTACACCGACCGTGCTCTTTCCCACGCCGGGCATTCCGATGAGCGTCAGGTTGGTTGTGGATACGTTGGTCATCCCTCCAAGCATAGCAAGAACGGGGAGGGAAACAAGAATGTATAAACTGTCATCTCCTAGGGAGCCCCAAGGGGCTGCGCTCCGCTCAGGATGACAAAGGTATTTTTTATCGCTTTGTCACCAGTTGCGGTTCCTTCGTCAGTCCGCAGGAGACAAGCTGGTATTCGTCGATCCAATGGTCTTTCCCTTCGGTAATAAACTGTCCCGGGCCGACCCAATGGGGACGATACGGTACGTGCAAAGGTCCGTGCGAGTTTCGACGATGTCCCAGCACCTGGATCGCCAGTTCATTTCTGCCGGATTGCACGAAATCGGTGATGTCCAGTTCGCCGGGTTCCCAGGCGATCACGCCGGCGGACTGCCCGTTCACGAGAATCCGCACGCCCACGCCTTTGTAGTCCGTCACGCGAACGAATAATTTCTGTCCTTTGCCAAGATTTCCCTGGAACGTGGTTCGGTAGGCGACGGAACCGGAATAAAACCCCAGGCCTTGCTTCGTCCAGTCGCCGAGTTTCAGCGTCCGCGGCGGGGGGGTCATCGTCACAACCTGTCCCTTGACCTTCACGCCGAAATCGCCCAGCAGGTAGATCATCTCGAATCCCGGATGCTCCGCGTCGTACCGGCAATGCAGTTGCACCTGGTTGGTTCCGACGCGCAGAATCGCCGGGTCGACGGGCAGCTTCCGCAGCGAACGGTCCACCCACCAGCCGCACTCGGCGTCGGTGTCGATTCGTTGTCCGTTGATTCGCACCGTGTACAGTTGGGGATCTTCGATCGCCAAAAACAATTCCCCAGCCGGGACGTCCCGCACCTCGAACGTATACTCCAGTTCCGCGTCGAGGGATTTGCCGTCTTTCGGTTTCGTCCGCGCCCAAGGCTGAACCATGCTCCCGCCTCGCCAGGGGAGCTTCGCGGCGCCGCGGACCTTGCGATCCACGCGAAGGATTTCGTCGGCCCGGTTCCACGCGCCCTTGCCGACTTTCCACCGCGGGAAATCGAGCACGAGATTATTGCACTCGGAAAGCTGAATATCCCAGTTCGCCGCCTTCAGCGTCTTCGTGCCGACGGTCTTGAGGGATTTGGCCGCCGATATCGATTTGCCCTTGCGTTTTGGGATCACGAACAGCCGACTGCCGAGTTTCGTCAGCGACGTGCGAATGGTCCACCGTCCGCCGGTGCATTTCGCGTCGGCCTGGTGCATTTCGCCCGTGTCGGGATCCAGTTCGATGGGCTGCCCCTTGCATTCACCGAAACCGAGGATTTGCACCCGCGGGAATTCATCGTTCCGGTCCAACACAAACGGTTCGTTCATGTGCGAAGGGCCGGGTCGGGATTGGGTGTAATCGTATCCCACGTTGCAGACGAACAGGTAGAACGCCTCTTTATCCTCGCGCAGCAGATGCAGCGTCTGGCGAAGCTCGTTCCCGTCGGCGTCCCGGATGTTCACGCGGCGGGACGTGGATTCGACCGCCGCCGCCAGTTTGGCGCCCTTCGCGGGGGCGCGAAGGCATTGACGGGCGAATTGCTTCGCTTCGTCGGAGGGTTCCACGTCCACGTATCGCGGGACGTCCCCGGCGAACACGACCGTCCCGCCGGCGGCGGCGAATTTCTTCAGCAGCGTCAGCGTCGAACGGCGGATCGTCAGCATCGGCGGGACGAGAACGGTTTTGTAGTCCGCCTTGTTGACGAGCAGTCGGCCGTCCGATTTCCGCGCCTTTCCGTATCGCGCGAGGATATCCTCGTCGCCGTAATCGAAATCGATGTTCGCGCCCAGCAGCGTGTCGCGAAGGCGAACCAGCATCTGGTTGTAATCCTCAACGGCGGCGTCGTCCCGCCATCCGACGCGGAACAGCATCCACATGCTCTCGAGGGGATGGAGCACCAGCAGGTCGCGGACTTCCTTCCCGCGGGTCATCACGGCGTGGATGCGGGCGAAATAATTTTCCACCTTTTCGTACGATTCCCACCACGGGGATTGATAGAAAATGCTCGCGGGATAATCGCGCTTCGCTTCGGCGGCCATGGTATACCACGAAAGATGCTGGCAGCGCAGGTTGATCCCCAGCGCCGCCTGCCAGTCGCCCAGCGCCTTGTGTCCCGCGAAGGGGAAATCCCATCCGGTGCAGCCGTAGGTTTCCGTCAGCCGCCAGGTCCGCCCGAACTGCCTCGCGGCGGAGCTGACCTGCTTGGCGGTGTCGTACTCCCGGCTGACTTCCCGCAGCAGGTCCATGCCCGGCGCCTGCATGTGCTCGTAAAACCGCATCGTCGCGCTGACGGACACCTGCGAGGAAAGTGTTTTTTCCTCAAGCGTATGGCCGGTGAACTGGAGGTTGTTTTTCTCGCACCACTGACCGATCTGCCGTCCGAACGCGTCGCAGAACAGGAACGTCAGGCAGTCGTGATAGTCATACCGCTGACGGTGCATCATTTCGCCTTCGACGTTGAAGAAAACGTTCGTGACGTTCGGCTGCAGATCGTAGCCGTATCGCTCGCGAAAGATCGCGGGGAACTGCTTCGTCCAGGGCAGCACGTTTTCCGCGCCGGGATTATCCGCCGATCCCGCCACCGCCTGGAGTACCCAGTTGTGATGCGGTTCGTCGGTGAAAATCCCCGGTACGACCCCGCCGAATTCCTCACCGACTTTGCGGCGATAGGCTTCGTGGGTCACGTCGATGAACTTCCGAACGGCTTCGTGGCTGATCGTGTCGAGATAGGTCTGCCCGTTGTACCAGGCGCTTTGTCGAGCAGTGAAAACGCGGTAGATCAGCAGGGATTCGCCTTTTTTCAAGGGTCCGGGACGCTTTCCGCGGGGAACGTCGCGGACGTTGTAGGCGGCCCGGCCCTTAATCGTCGCGACGGCGGCCGCGAGAGTGTCTTGATTCCAGGTGAGGTCCTTCACGTTTCGCGACGTGTACAATCCCAGAAACCGCGGGCGATATTTCGGATTCTTCGTCACCAGACCACCGGCGGCGCCGCTGGGCCAGCGGTCCTCGTCGTACAGCCAGGCCTCCATGCCGAGTTTTTTGGCTTCGTCGACGCAGGCGCGGATGCAGTCGAACCATTCTTCGGAGAGATATTTCGTTCCCAGGCCCACGCGGGAATGCATGAAAAACCCGCCCAGTCCCATGCGGTGCATGATCCGCACCTGCCGGCGCAATTCGTCCGGTTCCAGCTTCCCGTTCCACGCCCAGAAGGGTTTGCCGCGATATTGACTGCCCGGATTCGTAAATTCCCGTGACGAAATGCTCATCTTCCACTCCCGCTGTCGCTTTTGATCTTCATCATTCCGACATCCTTAATGTCGGCGTAATGAAAATGAATACCTTTATAAATAGGAACTATATTCCCGATTTCCATGGAGAACCTTGACAAAAGTGACATAATATAGCATAATATCGCCAATGTCGAATCCCCCGATTTCCTATTCCGCCGGCAGCTACTTTACTCCCGACGAAATTCCACTTCGCGTACACAGGCCCCAGCACCATCGGAAAACGGAAATCCATGCTCACCGATTCACGGAACTGGTGGTGATCCAGGCGGGGCGGGTGGTGCACGTGACCCACGAGGAGGAGTATCCCGTCCAGGCCGGCGACGTGTTCGTGATCCACGAAGGCGACGCCCACGGCTATCGGGACGGGAAGAATCTGACGCTGCTGAACATCATGTACAATTCGCGACGCCTGCTGGGCCCCGCCGAGGCCGTCCGAAAAATCCCCGGTTATCACGCGATGTTCTGCATCGAGCCGAAATTCCGCAAGCGTCACGGCCCGCGGGCGCGGCTTCGCCTGAACCCGGCGGAACTGGACAAAACGCTGGACATGGTCGCTTCCATCAAGGAGGAACTGGAAACCCGCTCGCCCGGATACGAACTGCTCGCGACGGCGATGTTTCTCCAATTGGTGGGATTTCTCTCCCGCGGCTACAGCCGGACCGTCGCGCCGCAAACCACCGGGGCGCTGCGGCTGGGCGAGGTCATCAGCTTCATCGAGGAGCATTACGATCAACCGATCCGCCTGGAGCAACTGGCGAAAATCGCCCACATGTCCTCGCGCCACCTGCTGCGCACCTTCCGCGAAGCGACCGGGTTGACCCCGATTGAATACCTGCTGCACCGCCGGATCCATCGCGCGGTGAACCTGCTGCAAACCGAAGACCTGAACGTCACCGAAGTCGCCTTCACGGTCGGATTCACCGACAGCAACTACTTCAGCCGCCAGTTCCGAAACATCACGGGCCAACGACCCACCAGCGTGAGGAATTAAAAAACTCCACGAACGACACGAATTTCACGAAAGAGAATTCTGAAAAACTGCCGCTTAGGGGTGGTAGATATTCTTTTACTCAGAGATCTTGAAAATGTAGTTTCGTGAAATTCGTGTCGTTCGTCGACTTTTTCCAGGCCGGTCAATCAGCGCCTTGACGGAAGCCCCATCGTACTGTAGTATGATCCGTTCTTGTCGAGAAATCGGCGGGAGTATTTATAGCGAATATAGCGAATCCGAAAAAAATGGTAATTGCCCACAGGGAGAATTATGCCGAAACCCCGACGACGAAGGAAGATTGGTTCCAAGAAACGCCGCGAGCGACGGAACCGCCGTAAGAAAAAGTAGGCTTTGATAGCCCATTTTTATGAAAAACCATACACCCCGGTCGGCCGATTACCGGGCGATCGGGGTTCTTGCTGCGCCGAAATAGTCCCAAAAAGCGGAGTTCCGCAAAAAATTTGCATCAAAACACCCTAAGGCAGTTGACGAACAGGCAAATCTCGATTAAAATCATCTTTGAAGTCGGTTTTGAGGGAAGAGGAAACCGATTTCGCCCTTTGCCGTGTACTGGGCAGTAGAGTGCCCGGAGGGACACAGCCAGAGGAAGTGATATGGTAGGGTCGGACACGCCGCTTGCGAGTCCGAGCCCGGGTGACTGGACGCAACGCTCAATTGCGCTACAGTCCGGGCCGTGGAGGCGGAGAATTCGGAAGGCCGATTCCCGGGATGATAGGCATCCCCGGAACCGGCCTTCTTTCTTGCGCGGGATTTTTGACCACAGAGGTACAGAGATCACAGAGGAAGAAGATAGGAGTTAGAAGCTTGAAGCCAGGAAACTGATGTTTGGCTTCTTACTCCTAGCGACGAATCATCTTCTCTTTCTCCGTGCTCTCTGTGCCTCTGTGGTCAAAAATGATTCATTGACCCGCGAGATCAAATCGCGCACAATGCTCCACTTCATTACACCACCAACTAAAGGACACCCTATGAACGCGAAAACCATCGTAGTACTTGGACTGATTCTGATCCTGCCGGTCTGCACGGCGACGCTGACCTACGCCCAGGACGCCCAGGCGCCGGCGGTCAAACCCGCCGGGGATGGCGGTTTCGAGGCCGACGGACAACCCGCCGGTGACGCCGCCGCCGAACCACAACCCCCCGCCGAAGACAAAACCCCCGCGGACAAAAAAACCGAAGAGGAAGCTCCTCCCAAGGAGTCGCCTTCGATGTTCGGACAATATTTCCCCTTCATCCTCATCGGCGCTTTTTTGATTATGATGATGTTCATGAGCCGAGGGCGCAAGAAGAAGGAAGCCGAGCGCCGGGCGATGCTCGATAACCTGTCCAAGGGCGACCGGGTGGTCACCATCGGCGGCATCGTCGGGACGATCGTGGAAACCCGCGAGACGGAAATCGTCGTGAAGGTGGACGACAACACGCGCATGAAGTTCGCCCGGTGGGCCGTGCGAAACGCCGGAGACGCCGCCAACGAAGACAAGAAAAAAGACACCCAGGAACAGCAGTAATCAATTCATACGAATCTCCCATATTGTCATCCTGAGCCCCTAAGGGGCTCAGGATGACATATTTTCTTCGATTCTCTTGCCCGCCGTGTTTCCGCCGTGTTCGATTGGGTCGTGCCCGAGCGGCAGCGCGAAACAAGGCGTCCCGCCCGCAATTTCTCACGGAACGCAAGAAAAGGCCGAACGTCCCGGAGAACCCAACGTCGCAAGAAGAATCGTTTTCATTCACAATCATCCCACAATGTATTGAATTTTGATGGACGGGGGCGTTTGGCGCAATAGAT
>JAFGJE010000153.1 GCA_016929245.1 Phycisphaerae bacterium | reverse complement strand
TTCCTTCGAGAGGAAATAGTCCACCAGCACCACGCGCATGATCATCATGGCCATACTCGTGCCGTAACTTCCGGCGTCTTCGAGTTCCGACGGAGTGTGGATGCCGTACCATCCGGTGCTTTTGAACCAGGCGGCGTTGTCAATGACGCCGTCTTCGAATTCATCCATCACATGGCTTATTTTTCCATCCAATTTCATCCAACGTTTGGTTTTGGGATGTTTGAACCAGCCCGAGTCCGTTATATCGGGGTAGGAACTCCAGCCGTTGACCAGCAGTTCAAGGGATCCTTCGGCGAGTTGGTTGTCATACACCGAGTTGGCGGGGGAGTGTCCCACGGGCACGGCGCAGTCGGCGGCCGAGTGGGTCAGATACTTCAACCGCGTCGTTTCGTCCCAATCGTCCCACCAGTCGTACCCGCCGGGTTCGTCGCCGGCGGATTCAACGTAATACCGGTCGCGGATGGACGCCCACTGCGACAACGCCGACGGCGGTTCGCCCGTCCAGTTTTCGATCGCACCTTGGTTAATTCCACCCAGCAGCGGCGCGACGGCGGAATCGTCGAACACCCGCGTCGTCAACGCCGAGTGCGTCGAACCGCCCCAGCCGAAGGCCTGTACGCTCAACAGCAGCGCGGGAAAAAGAACCCCCAGAGTGCGGATACGTTGTTTTGCTGACATCATTGGCTCCTTTCGCGTTTCGATGTCACAAACGAAATCCACTTTCATGCCCGCTGCATGAAACCGTGGAGAGAATAGAAAAAGGTACACACTGTCATCCTGAGCGTAGCGCAGCGGAGTCGAAGGAACTCACGGGTAACTTGGCGTAAGGTCCTTCGACTCCGCTGCGCTACGCTCAGGATGACAAATTGACAACTGCCGTCTGGTTGATAACCGGCGGCTGCGGGACCTCCCGCGGGAATATCCCGTAACGCACCCATCAGAAAGAAAGACTTACTTTTCATTGCTTCGTCATCGTCAGCCGGTTCGATTCCCGCGTCGGATAAGCCGGCTTCCGGATCGGTCTTTGGATATAACGGAAATCCGTACACACCACGCCCAGGACGTGAAAATCGGGATGAGAGAAAACGTACCAAAATGAATAGCGCCTGATATCTTCCGCGGAAACATGACCAAGCCGAATGAATCACGAATCATTTCGACGGCGGATACGGGGTGATCCCAAATCAGGAACCACCCCATACCTTGCCTATCAAAAAGGAGATCGAATACAACATCACTGGTTACAAGTTAGTTGTCTATCGTTTCCGGCGGAGAAGCACGCCCAGGCCGCCCAGGGCCAGCAGAGACATCGTGGCCGGTTCGGGAAGGACTTCCAAGCTGAATGCTGTCGATCCCGCCGTTGTAACCGCCGTGACCCATGAAATAGAGTTCATCGTACGCGGAAATCGAGAATCCCAGGTCGGTGAATCCACCACCGTCGGTCCATTCCGTCGTGCCGTTTTCGCGGTAGTAGAAGTGCGAAGACGTTCCGTCCAGGATCACTTTGATGTCCATCGGCACCGTCGGCTGGGGGGTGATATGATACACATCTCCATATCCATTCAGCACGCCGAATTGCATATCGCCGTAACAGATTGTAATGCCCTGCATCTGGAGATTGGGATCGCTACTGTTGCGGAGGTGGAGTTCGACATCCGTACCGTATTCGCCGCCCGTGTTGGGTGAATACAGCGTCGCGGTCAACTGGTAGTATTCCCCGGCGCCCGGCGTGTAGGAAAATGTCTTGCCTACGTTACAATTCCACGTTGCGCTGCCGCCCGACCAGTTCGCGGATTGCCCCGAATCAATCACGTCGCTGGAAATCAGGATGTTGTCGGTACCGCTCCAGCCGTTGTAGCCATTGACACTCGTTCCCGCCGAGGCGCCTTCAAAATCCTCGGATAGGATTACCGCGGCCTGGACCGACGCGGCCAAGGCCAACACCATTAGTACGCTTGCTAGTTTCTTCATGTTCTTCTCCTTATTCCTAATTCCTACTTCATTGCCCGATTCGTAAGAATGTTTAACGTTTTGTTAAAACCTCATTCCGCGGAATCCTTTTTTCCTGTCATTGCTCTCGAAGTATCAGTTGCGCCTCGCAGGTCATTCGTTGGCGCGGAAGATTTCCTTTTTTCAGACGTCGTTTCAGGAATTCCCAGGCGTTCTTGCACATTTCCTCCAACGGCTGAACGATGGTCGACATCGGCGGATCCAGGTATTCCGTGTCTTCAATCCCGTCGCACCCGATCAAGCGCACCTGGTCGGGAACGCGAATCCCCATATCCCGCAGACCCCGGTAGGCGCCGATGGCGAGATCGTCGTTGGCGCAGAACAATCCGTCGGGACAGCCATGCGTTTTGACGTACTCCTGGATGGTGTTCCGGGCCGCCGCCCGCGACCAGTCGGGGGGTTGGATATACTCCGGATTTTTGTCCCGTTCCCGCGACACTTCCCTGTAGGCCCGATACCGGTCGTCCCAATCATTCTGCGCGGAAGGCGGAAGAATATGCGCCACCCGCTTCGCCCCGGTTTCAAACAGCCACTCGACCGCCTGACGGGACGCGGGATACAAATCCACGTTGACGGCGTCGAACACCTCGGAGCAGTGCGGGCCCATATTGACGACCGGACCCTTGTACTCGACGAAACTTCCCAGCCGGCCTCCGTAAATCAGCACCCCGTCCAGACCCATGCGGGACAGTCCTCCGGGATGCGTCGAATCCGCCGCTTGACGATCCAATTCTCCGGAGATGATTTCATACTTGTCATTCAGAAGGATCTGATGAAAACGATTGGCGACTTCCTGGAAAAACCGCGATCCCATGGACGGAGAGAGGAAAGCGATTCGCCTCGTTTGTCCCGTCGCCAACGCCTGCGCGGCCCGGTTGGGGGCGTATCCCATGACCCGGGCCGCCTCCTGCACGCGCTGTCGCGTGGCTTCGGTGATAAAATCGCTCGATTTATTATTCAGCACGCGCGAGACGGTCATTTTCGAGACGTTCAGGTGCTCCGCAATGTCCTTTAGTGTAACTGTCATAATTATAATAGGTTATAGAATAGTTACCGCTAACAGTTACCGGTAACTGTACATAATATACCACATTTTTCTCTCTTGTCAATAGGGATTTTCAGATCGAATATCATTTTTTCGCCGGTCAGGCGGGATCGAGATAGGACGGAGAGGGATGAAAATTATCCCAGGGGAACGGATCCCACAGCCCGGAAGCGGCCTGGGGTCATTCCGAGGATGTGCTTGAAGGTACGGGTGAAATGGGCGGGGGTGTCGTAACCGAAACGAGCGGCGATTTCCTTGTGCGTCAGTTGCGTGGTCTTGAGGAGTCGGCAGGCGTGGAGCATTTTTTGGCGCAGGATGTACTGCCACGGTGTCCGCAGAGTCTGTTCCTTGAATACGCGCGTCAGATGCTCGCGCGAGACGCGAAGGCGCTCGGCCAGTTCCGACACGTTCAGGTTTTTGTGCAGGTTCTCGCGGATGATTCCCATCGCCAGGTGCGTCAGGCGTTTGCCCGGATCTTCCTGCCGGGTCGGTTCCTTGCTTCTCAGCAGTGTCGTTAACAGCGTCGTCACCCGATGCGCCCCCTCGGCTGTCGAAAGGATCGGATTCGTGTTGCGATACTCACCGCACGCGAGCATCTGCGCGATCACGTCTTCATGGCGCGACAATTCGTACAAAGGCCCGAAGCGTTCGAGGAGTTCCCGGACGATTCGAAAAGACGCCTCCCCGGCGATACTCATATAAACGAACGTCCAGGGATCACTCGCGTCGGGCGGATAATAGTAGGCCGTCGCGGGGTCGCGGATTTCGCACAGGAATCCCCACCCGGCCGGGACTCGGTGTTCCCCCGCGCCGTCGCGGAACACGCCCTCGCCGGAAAGGGTGTATTTGAACAGACACGTCTCCTCATTCCGGCGGTAGCGCCCTTCGTTCACGTACGAGGGATCGGTAATCGTCTCGCTGGCGATGGTCGCCAGGCGAGGAAGGGATAACATCGGACGAAAGGTCTGAAATCGGATATGCCAATGAAGCATAATGTCACAAATTGGATAGTAATATCAGAAATATACACTTGCAACCTTTTTTTTTAAGGTTATCCTGTGGTTTTCACGTATGCACAAAGTGGTAAATTCGTTCCCCGGCGGAGTGGTTGATGGGTTCAACGGCTCATTCCGGGAATGAAATTCGCCACATCGAAGGAGCAGTACCGTCATGCCGAAAATAACGTTTCTTGGCGCCGGAAGTATGAGTTTCGCCAAAGCGATCCTGGGGGATTCCATGCTCAAGGCGTCCCTGCAGGACAGCCATATCGCGCTGTATGATATCGACGCCCGGCGATTGAAAGACTCGAAGTTGATGATCGACAATTTAAACCGGAACATCAACGAAAGCCGGGCGAAGATTACCGCGTACCTAGGCGTGGAGAATCGCCGAAAGGCGCTGAAGGGCGCGGATTACGTCATCAACGCCATTCAGGTCGGCGGATACAAACCTTCCACGGAGATCGACTTCGAAATCCCCAAAAAATACGGCCTGCGACAGACGATCGCCGACACGCTGGGGATCGGGGGGATTTTTCGGGCGTTGCGGACGATTCCGGTCATGTTCGACTTCGCGCGGGACATGGAGAAGGTTTGCCCCAACGCCTGGCTGCTGAACTATACCAATCCCGCTTCGATGATCTCCGGGGCGATGTCGCGCGGCACGGGCGTCAAGACCGTCGCTCTTTGTCATTCCGTGCAGGGATGCGCCTGGGGATTGCTGGGGAATCTGCAGATGCAGAAGAAGGTCAAGGATCTGCGCTGGCGGATCGCGGGGATCAATCATCAGGCCTGGTTGCTTGACATCCGCGACGGGAACAAAGACCTGTATCCGGAAGTCCGTCGGCGCGCCGCCGAGGCGCTGGCGAACATCCGCAAGATCGGCGGCGCGAAGGTGGTCGCCAAGGCGAAAAAACGCCTGGGCGACAAATGGCACGAAGATCCCGACGCCCAGGTGGCCCACAACATGGTCCGCCTGGAAATCCTGAATCAGTTCGGATATTACCACACCGAGTCGTCCGAACACGCCAGCGAATACGTGCCCTGGTTCATCAAGTCCGATCATCCCGAACTGATCGACGAATACAACATTCCGCTGGATGAATACATCACGCGTTGCATCGATTCGATCGCAAAGTGGAAAAAGATGCGCAAGGAACTGGTGAGCAAGGCCCTGGAGCACACCGAAACGCACGAGTTCGGTTCGGGGATTATGAACGCCATGGAAACCGACGTTCCGTTCCGCATGCACGGAAACGTGCTCAATACCGGCCTGATTACCAACCTGCCGTCCAACGCCTCGGTCGAGGTGCCCTGCCTGGTCGACAAGAACGGCGTGCAGGGATGTTACGTGGGCGACCTGCCGGAAGTCTGCGCCGCGATCAACCGCCTCAGCATCAACGTGCAACTGCTGACCCTCGAAGCGCTGTTCACGGGCAAAAAGGATCCGGTCTACCAGGCCGCCATGCTCGATCCGCACGCCGCGTCGGAACTGACCATCGACGAAATTCGCAAGATGTGCGACGACCTCTTCAAAGCCCACGGCAAAATGCTTCCGAAGCTGACGTAAAACCTATTGGGAGCCTTTCAATATTGAAAAGCTTCAATTTGAAGGCCGATGTGATTATTTGCCCTTCTTTGAAAGTAGCCACAGGCGCAAGCCCGTGGGAATAATATAGATTGTTCTTTCGCACGAGCCCCGACAGGGGCGATTGAATGATTACCATCGTCTCAATCGCCCCTTTCGGGGCTCGGTTTTTATATGACGCGAGGCGTCCACGGGCTTGCGCCCGTGGCTACTTTCAAAGAATCAAGTCGGTGGGCGCGTCAGTTTGAGGATCCAATCCCGGTGGTTGGGAAATTCCGCCAGCAGAGTTTCCCTGCCTGCCAGTTCAAAATCGTCGAAATCGAATGCCGGCGATACCGTCGTGCCCATCAGGGCGAATTTGCCGCCGTCGTTCAAGACAGCGCCCTGCCAGGTGAATTTCGGAACCGCAAACTGCACCTGCTGCCCAGCCGCGATGTCGCTGCCCAAGGTAACCGTTTTGGATTGACCGTCGGGGGATATCAAAAACATCGTCACAGGATCGCCAAGATAAAAATGGAAAATCTCATCCGATTTCACGCGATGCAGCGCGGAGATCGTCTCGGGCGTGAGAAGATAATAGATAGCCGTGCCGAACGGCCGCTCCCCGCCGTAGCGATTCGGCAAAGCCGTCGCAGCCACGGATTCCTCGGCCCGATACGTCTCCCGATAATACCCGCCTTCCCAAGGCAGGGGCGCCAGGCCCAGCGTTTCGATAATCGTCTGCGCATTCATGGATTCCGGGCCTCCGCTTCCACCATTTTCACATTGGGCAGCCAGAATGTTTTAATCGCTCGGTCCACTTTTTCGCGGCTGAGTTGATCCAGAGTTTCGCTTAGGGCGTCCAGATCGAAATAGGCAAGGTTCTTCTTGTCCGAAACGTAATTGTTCGCCACCAGCGTCGAATAGGGCTGTTCCGGCGGGGACGCTCGGAAATACTGCTTTTTCTCCTTGTAGCCTATGAGGAACCGGCCCGCGAAATGTCGAAAGATTTCGCCCAGGGATTTCTTGGTCGTCACGAAATGGCGGCAGCGATCGCACTTCTGGAGGACGATACTTCCGAGACGATAGGTTTGTTTATTATGGGTGCCGTTGCAGTGGAGACATTCCAGACCCTTTTCCTGTTTCGGCCCGGAATAGTCTTCAATGAACTGACGCAGGGATTTGCGAAACGGCGAGATGGCGGTGACTTCTTCCAGCCGTCGGAGCGTGAATCTCCGGATGAGGAAAAACAGGGCGATCATTATCGGGAAGATCAAGCCGCCAAGTTTTTGCGATAAAAACCAGTTCCAGCAGCCGTGCATGAAAACCGCGACAAGAAACGCGATCACCAGCGTCATCAAGTTCAGTTTCAATTTCACAACGGCATAGAACGCCAATCCCATGTAGGCGCTGAAGAAGATATGTCCCGGCGTGCAGATCAACAGCCGGAGGACCAGAAGGGAATGATCTTCCATCCCGACGGCATAGAAGTAATTTTCCACGAGAGAAAATCCCAGCGCCACGCAGGCCATGTAGATCATCCCGTCCACCGGTTCGTTCATTTGCCGGCGAATCAGCCGATAGCAGGCGATCAAGCCGATGAGTTTGGCGAACTCCTCAATCGGCGCGACGATGGAGAACATATGCAGGTGAAGGAAGAGATTTCGCCAACCGTGCGGGACAATGCGATACAGCAAAAGAGCGACAACCACCGAAACAAACCCGCCGAGGAGCGTCACAAAAAACATCTTCGTGAACGGTTCGGTTTCATGCAGGTCATACCACTGCAATCGCCAAATGCACAACAATCCCAGGCCGAGGGAACATGCGATCAGGATGAAATTTTCGGTGGACATGTGTGATAGTGCGGAGCATGGTATCACGGGAAACGGGCAAACGAGACAAAAAAAGAGGACGGAAAACCGCTTCTTCCAAAGGCGGGTTCCTTCGGAAGAAGCAGTGTTCCGTCCTTATATTTGTAACGGTTTATAATTTTCACGCGACGCGGCGGCGCAGCAGCGCCATGACGCCCAGCGCCATCAGCGTCAGCGAAGCCGGCTCGGGGGTGTATTCGATTTCGATATAAGGTATTTTCGAGCCGAGTTCATATTCCTTGCTCGCCATATTGGCCGGCGAGTAATAGTGACTGGATTGCGGATCGGCGGTCAGCATCAGCGTCAGTAAGTTGTCCGCCAAATCCGCCTGCCAGTTCAGGGCCATAAGGTTCCACGTTTCCCAATAGTCTCCGTTGGAGGGCACGTACACCCTCTGCGTGTCCAGATAGGTGCTTTTCGCGGGATCTGTAGTATCCGGGAGATAGGTGTTCCACGTCACGGTGTTTTCATCCCAGTTGTCATCGCTGACGCGGTAGGCGTACACGTATTCGTCGCAGGTCGCCAGGCAATACAAATGCAGCGTGGCGCCCAGGATCGTCGCGGAATTCGGTATCTCCGACAGGTCGAATTTCAGAATCGAATACGTGTCCGAAGGCCCGATATAGCTGTGTCGGGCAATCAGCTTTGGATTATCGGTGGAATTGTTGTAGTTCTTGTTCGGGAAAGCCGAATCAATGCAGACATCATCCGTAGGCTGAATCACAGCCGTGACCGAAGACAAACCCGTCGACGCCAGGGAAACACACACCACGGCGCAGACAACGCAACGGAACCGGTAAGAAATTGCTCGCATGATTTTTCCTCCAAAAAAAGGTAAGGCTCGAGCCGACAAGGCAAATGGTCCGTAAACACTCTCCAATTTGAACGCACTACAAATATACCCCGAAAAAGGTTTTTTGCAACGAAATTCCATACCATCAGAAAGTCGCTATTTTGAGGGACACATGATGCCGAAGCCATTTCATTTCTGCGCGGTGAAAATACTTTCTCTCCACGTTCCGTGAAGGTTTTGAAAAAAACAGAAACGCAAAGCTACTATTCGCTTGTTTATTGTCATCCTGAGCGAAGTCGAAAGATCTTACGACTTCTTGCGCGTGAGGTCCTTCGACTCCGCTTCGCTCCGCTCAGGATGACAGTTTGAATCGCGTGCAACGAGTTGCACGCCCTACTCTTCCGCCGGCGGGGTTTTCTTTTGGGTTTTTTTGGCTTCTTCGTGCAGTTTGCCGAGGAATTCAGGCAGGTCTAGGCCTACCTGTTTCGCCAGTTCGTGCATCGGCGGCAGGGCGCCCATGATGCGCTGGCCCAGGTTTTTCATGCCGCCGGTTTCGCCGCCGCCGTCCCAGACGAAGACCTTTTCGATGGGCAGGTTCTGGATGGCTTTGGCTTGCACGTTCGCCACTTCGATGAGTTTTTCGATCAGCAGCAGCGCCGCCGCTCCTTTGTCCCCGCCGCAGGATTCGACGAGGCGCTGATACCCCTCGGCCTTGCCGTCGAGGATCGCCTGGACGCCCTTACCCTCCGCGGACATCTTGGCGATGGTCGCCTGGGCCTGGCCTTCGGCGATGCGGATGGCTTGCTCTTTCTGGGCGTCGGCGTTGATGACGACGCGCTGCTTTTCCGCGTTGGCCGGGACGATCATCTCCGCGTTTAAGCGGGACTGTTCGCGCAGCGCCCGGGCGTCCTCCGCTTTCTTCTGCGCGTTTTCCTGCGCGACGCGCACCGCGCCGTCCGCTTCCCGGGACGCCGACTCGGACCGCTGCCGGGCCTGCTGCTCCGCGACGTTCTGGTTGGCGTTGTAGGCGGCCTTTTTGGCGTTGGCCTGCGTTTCGGCTTCGACGGCTTCTGCCTCCAGACCGGCGACTTTCTGGCGCTTGTCGCGGTTGGCGGTCGCCTCGCCGATATCGGCGGTCGCGTTGGCGGCAGCGACCGCGACGCGCGTGTCCCGCTTGCGCTCCGCCACGCCGGTTTCGCCGGTCTTTTCCTGCTCCGCCACGTCGATATTCGCCTGGTTGATCGCCTCGGCGGCCGCTTTGCGACCCAGGGCCTTGATGTACCCGGACTCGTCCTGAATGTCGCGGATGTTGACGTTGATGACCTGCAGGCCGATCTTTTCCAGTTCCATGCTGACGGCTTCGTTGACCTTGCCCATGAACGCCTGCCGGTCGCGGTTGATCTCCTCGATGCCCATCGTGGCGATGACGGCGCGCATCTGTCCGAGAATGATGTCCTGCGCCTGATCCTGGATCTGCTCGCGTCCCAGGCCCAGCAGACGGACGGCGGCGTTTTCCATCACGCCGGGGACGTTGGAGATGGCCGCCGTCACGGTCGTTGGGACGGACACGCGGATGTTCTCCTGCGACAGCGCGTTGGACAGGTCGATCGGAACGACGAACGGTTCGAGGTCGAGGAAATCGTACGCCTGGAACAAAGGCCAAATGAACGCCGCCCCGCCGTGCACGCACCGCGCGGCGCCGCTTCCGGTCTTGCCGTAGACGACGAGAATCTTGTTCGCGGGACATCGCTTGTATCGCTTGGCGATCGTGATGAACAGAATCAACACAATCGCGGCGATGAGAATGAACAGAATCAATTCCGCGGGAATGGATTCGGACTTATTCGAGACCGCCGCCAGAATGGAAGTAACAACGGAAAGCATCATGACACCTCGTTTTCTGTGTTGGAGGAATCCGCCGTTTCGGTGGATTTGACTTCGATCATATCCGGGCCCAGCAAGCGCCGCACGATCACGGGCGTGCCGGCCGGCACGCCGCTGCCGCCCGCGCCGCGGGCTTTGAGTCGCTGCACCGTTCCGCTGACGGTGACGCGCACTTCACCGGTTCCCCCGGCGGGGATATCGAGCATGACCACCCCGGCCGTTCCCACGCAGCTGGCGAGGCGCAAGTTTCCGGTTTCGGTCATTCTCCGCATCCCGTGGAAGATCAGGGCTACGATCACCATCGCCGCGGCGCCCCAGAGGATCGCCAGGAGCAGGGACCAGCTCAGGTCCTTGCCGTTCTGGAGATACAGCGCCCCGGCCCAGGCGAACAGCGTGCAGAACGCCAGCACCGACCGAATGCTCAGCAGACGAAAGGCAGCCACCGATTCGGTCGCGTCGGCGGCGGCGCCGTGCTCGAGTTCATGGGCGTCCACATCTCCGACGTGGGCGTCGGTGTCGATGGCGTCGGCGTCGTGTGCGCCCATCGCGTCGTGGGCGTCCACGGCGTCATGGGCGTCGGCAGCGTCGGCGTCTGACTCGCCGCCGGCGAGACCGATCAGGGCGGCGATCATCTGCCACACCAGAAACACGCTGAAGAACGCTGCCGCGATGTAAAATCCCTGATTGACCGCGGTAAGATTTTCCCACCATGCCTGCATAATTGATCTCCCTTTCGCAAAAGTGATTACGCGTTCGCCGTGCATCAGGAATCCACAGCACAGCTATGGTGATTGGATACACGACAAATCGGCAGCCAGAAAATACCGTTCTTTGACGGGTTTGGCAATAGGTCTTTGGGGGAAATCCAGGGTTTACGCATCAAAATTCTTTTTGTTTTCAAGTCCTTCGCCTGAAAAGCGTACATATACCAGCCCGTTGGGCTGTAAGAAGGAATTTAGACGCGTAGGCCCTGGATTCAAGGATGTCCCGGATTGACAAACCGCGAAACGGGGGTAAGATGATTTCCGCTTCGACCTTCGTTTCGTGGAAACAAACGAAGAGGTGAAGCCCGCGAGCCGCGGCCTGAGTCAGCCGTCGGCGGTCGGTGGGTTCTATTGTGAGGGCAGGAGCGAATCATCGCTCCCTCCTTCCTGCCCTGCGCCCCACACCGGGGAGACGTTTCCAAAAGTCCTTTTGGTTTTCGTATGCGCGAAGTGTGCATTCTGAAGTTTTGATCTAATTAATTCCGGTTTGTCCGGAAGAAAGGAAATTTGAAAATGAAGAAGTTTGTAATCATGATGGGTTTGTTTCTGATGGTTTCGGTTGCAAAAGCACAGGAAATCGGCGTTTTCAATGTGAATGCCTTTGGAACCTATGTCTATGTTGCGCTGGATGCCGGAACCTACGACTTTACGTTAACGTGTCCCGATCTCGACGGCAGGGCGGAGTATTTCTCCTGGTCTCCCTGGCGAAACGATCCCTGGGATAAATGGTCCACGATGTATGTCATCAACGCCAACGGCGGCGGGTATAACGGCGGCGCCTGGGGATGGGGATATGGTTATAGTCCCGAAAGCGGCTTTTACGGCCTTTCCATACCGGAAAGAACCTTAACGCTGGATATCGAATATTCACAGACCGTATCCATGTATGTGGGGGATAGCGTCTACAGCGATAATGGCGGGGGCGTGTCCGTCATGATCACCCAGGTTCCCGAACCGGCGACGATGGGATTGTTGGTTCTTGGCTGCATTGGTTTGATCCGTAGGCGAAGAAGGAAATGATTTCAGGAAATCGGATATTCCCTATTTGAAAAACCAAAACAAGGCCTGGGTGAATTACCCTCACCTTTACTCACAATTTTAAAAAAAAGAAATCCACGGTTTGTGCTGCTATGGAAGAAACCATCGTATTTATATCTATCGCCTGAAAGGCGAAGATATACCAGCCCAGGGCAACGCCCTGGGTTTAAGTGCGTTTGATAATCCAAGCCCTGTAAGGGCGTGACAATCTGTAACGCCCTTACAGGGCTTTGGATAAAGACAATTCGCCAACCCAGGGCGTTGCCTCCTTGGGAGTCTTACGACCTGGGCTGATATGTTTCAGCCCGTTGGGCTGAGAAAAATACATAAGATGTGTGTAAAGGTGAGGTGAATTGCCCGGGCCTTGTTTATTCTTTCTGCCTGATGCACAGGCAAAAGCGTCATTTTGTTTCCTTTTTCGGTTGGACGTTTTTCTCTTTCCGGTTATATTGGGCGCACGCTCCGCGGCCGTGAAATCCCAATCACACCGGCGGAAGAGAGCTTGGCTTAACGGAAGGCTTATTGAGGGAATTGAAAGGAGAAGGAAATGAATTCCTGCATCAAGAGAATGGTTTCTGCTACATGTCTGACTTTGGTTACTATCCTTGTTTTCTGCGCCAATGTATCGGGGTATGAGATCGGCGACTATACCTGGTATGAATACAACGGCCATCAATACGCGGCCACGTTCGCTGTCGGCCCGTGGGATACGGTCCAGGCGGAAGCGGCTGCTATCGGGGCCAATCTGGTGGCGATCAACGACGCCGCGGAAAACGCCTGGGTGTCCTCGCAATTCGCGGCGATCAGCGAATCGACCACCGGTTCCAACGGCTGCGTCTGGATCGGCTTGTACCAAGACGCCTACGGTGAGGATTGGCAGTGGAGCAACGGCGATCCGGTGGATTACTGGAATCCGTATTCCGCCTTCGGCACGCCGGAATGGGGACCTCATTGCTATCTGCATACGGACATTCACTCCTGCGCCCCCACCTGGAACAACAATAAATGGCACGATTACATGCCCGACCACTATCTCCACGGAGTGATTGAAATCCCCGAACCGGCGACGCTGGGACTGCTGAGCTTGGGTGGGTTTGGTTTGATCCGAAGGCATAGAAAAAAATGATTTTGAGAAATCGAATCTCGCCTTTTTGAAAAAGGATACCATGGCCCGGGTAAATTTCTCCGGGCCATGTTTTTTTCGTCCACTATGAGAATCAATGAATCTCTGTGCGGCGGGTTCTTTGGGTGTTTCCATGAAAAAACCCCGACACTTACGCGTCGAGGTTTTACGGTACGGAGAGGGCGGGATTCGCTGCGCGGCGCCTTCGCT
>JAFGJE010000152.1 GCA_016929245.1 Phycisphaerae bacterium | reverse complement strand
GAAATCGGATAAGTTGCTTGCAATGGATGCAACGGTGGATGTATCGTTTTTATTGGTGTTTTCGGCCGATTGGAAAAAAGCCAGGGTCGTTTGTAAAGCTGGGGTTGTGGGTTCCATTCCCTCCGCCGGCTGTCAAAAATATCCATAATGTGCGAGGCGGAATCCCATCAGGAACTCCGCCTCGTTGTTTTTCTCGTGATTCTATTCCCCTTGTCCCGCGGCGGGGATGTGACGGTCGAGGGACAGCGTGCCCCGGATCGCTTCCAGATGCTTCGCTTTTTGCCCGATGCGGTTGACCAGCAGGATCAGCGGCGGGCGACGCTGGTCGCGGAACGTCACGACCAGCCGGCCGAAGCCCATCAGACGCTCCAGGAAATCGCCCGTGTCGATCCGCGTGCTGTACTCCGTGTGGTTGATCTGGTCGCCGGTTTCCGTCGGGCCGGTCTGGATGTTCATGTAATTCGGCGTTACGGCGATGTAATAGAACAACCCTCGCAGGAAGGAAATCCCGATCGCCAGCAGGAAAATCCCCGCGATGACGAAGTACCCCGCGGCTGAGATCGCCACCCGCAAATGCCCGAACGCCCGCAGCACGTCCATCAGCCAGCCGAGGAACGTCAGCCAAAGCGCCACCAGCAGCACCGCCAGCAAAATCAGGAAGATCAGCTTGACGGACAATTCATATTCGTCGATCAGGAAATTCAGGAAGAACACCGCCAGCCAGCACCCGCCGACGATGTAGGCAGCCGTCCCCGCGGGCGCGAAGAACAGCATCAACACCCCGGCTGTCAGCGACGCCAGGATCGTCGGGACGTACAGCACCTTGCGGCTGAAGTCGAACACGACGAGATATTCGTTGATATCCGGATCGTCCCGCAACTGCCGCGCGACGCGCAGCCGCGTGCGGACGGTCTTCCGCAAAAGAATCCACGTCACCCCGGCGACAAGCAGCAGGCCGATCGGTACGCACAACACCACGGTCTTCGTGACAGTCCATTCCGCCAACATAGGAATCTCCCTTCCGCCGACGGAATTCCGCGCCGGCGGATTCAGTATGTCCCATTCATCAAGCCCACGTCAATTCCTAACTGCTCCTTTTCTCCAACAACGCCGAACGGCAAGCCGATATTCCTTTCGGCTTGCCGTTCGGCGTTGTTGGAAAATGAGGAAGATACCATTATGGCAGATTGCGCGGACAAGAAGCACGCCCAACTCTGATTTACAGATACCGCTTCAACCAGCTTCGCAGGCCTGTCGCGGCGCGGCACATGACCAGGGGGGTGTTGCAGCGACAGGCGATGGTTTCGGGGATGGGCGTGTGGGTCATTTTTCGCAAGGCCGAGTCGCCCGTGCCGCCCAGGACGAGAAGGTCGTGCTGCTCGGATTTATGCAGAATCGCCCGGATGACGTCCTTCCCCTGACCGACTTCGCAATGGATTCGTTCTTCGGGCAGCGCGATGCGCTGCCGATGCTGGGCGACGAAGGCTTCCACGTCGAAGGGACGCCGGGGCGAGGCGACGGTGTAGGCGGTGATCTCGCCTTCCTCCGGATCGGCGAGGATCCCCGCCATCTCCAGCGCCAACGCGCCGTTGGGCCCGCCGGCGAGAGGCACGAGGATATGTTTGTAGCTCTGGTTCCCGCCGCAGTCCTTGAGCATGATCACGTCGCAGGGGGCGGTTTCGACGATCGGATCGACGGTCGAGCCCAGCAGAAAACCGCTGCGAGGTCGCCGGCCATGCCAACCCATGATGAGCATATTCGCCCGTCGCTCGCGGACCGCCGAGACGATTCCCCTCGCGGCGTTGCGGCAGTAGCGGAGCGTCGTGCGGAGGGGATACTGCGGCGCGAGGTAGAGCATGGTTTCGAGCATCGCTTCCTTTCCGGCGAAGGTGTACTGTTCGGCGTCGGCGAGGGGAACCTGCGACGGGACGGGGGCCATGTGTATCAGCTCCACCGACGCCCGCTTCGCCTGGCAGATTTTGTACGTGTTCTGGACGAGTTGCAGGGCGTTGTCGGGATTGGCGATGGCGACCATGATGCGGTAGTCTTCGGCTTCGAGGATTTCGCCTTCGGGTTTGTGTTCGTCTTCGTGGAACACGTGGATTTCGTCAGCCGTCGTGATCGCGCGCGTGCGGGAGTAGAAGCGGTACACCAACACGCCGGTGAACACCCAGCCGCCCGCGATCACCCAGGCCATGAAACTCTCCAGCATAATTCCACCGGCGAGGAACGCCTGGAGGATGATCGCCAGGACGGGGAACAGGGGGAACAGGGGCATGATATATCCGTATTCCAGTTCGTCGCCCATATTCCGGCGGATGCGGATGACGCAGAGATTCACGAGGAAAAACAGCATCAGGAACATGATGCTCGCGGTGGCGGCCCCTTGCTTAGGATCGAGGGTCAGCGCGATGGTCAGCACGATCACGCCCGTGAACAGCAGGGCCACGTATGGCGTGCGACGACGGCGGGAGATCGAGGCGAACAAGGCCGGGAGCATGCGGTCACGTCCCAGGGCGTAGCTGGTGCGGGTGGCGGAGTAAATCGTGGCGTTCAAGGCGCTGGTGGCGGAGAAAATCACCGCCAGCGTCACCAGCAACCCGCCGAGGCCGGGGATCATGTGGTGAATCGCCGAGCCGAAGCCCATGGAACCCTCGTCGCCTCGCGAGCCGATCCATTTCCATACGGGAAGGTTTTCCAGGGCGGGATGATCCCATCGCATCGCCACGACGGTCGCGAAGGCGACGGCCATGTACGTCAGCGTCACGATCCCGACGGAATACAGGATGGCTTTGGGGATGGTCTTTTTGGGATTGATGGTTTCGTCGCCGGTCTGGGCGATCACCTCGAATCCCTCGAAGGCGACGTAAATCACGCCCATCGCGCCCAGGAGCTTCCACCAGCTTCCCTCGCCGAGGAACGGCTGAAAGTTTTGGATGCGGACGGGATCGACGAAGAACATCACGATGCCCACCACCGCGATGCCCACGACGAAGAGCATCTGCCCGACGGTGAACAGCGCGCCGACTTTACCCGTCTCGCTGCTTCCGCGATAGTTCACGTACAGGAACAGCAGCGCCGCGGCTACGCCGAAGATTCGCTGGGCCGCATCCAGGGACATCGGCAGCCAATTCATCCAGCCCAGCGCGTCGAAGAAGCCCAGCGTGTATTCGCTCAATACGATCGCGTAAAACCCGCCCGCGGCCGCGGCGGCGAGCCATTCCATCCATCCGGCGATGAAACTCGCCGAGCGCCCGAACCCGATCCGCGCGAAATTGTACGCCCCCCCGGCGCGGGGGATCGCCGAGGCGAGTTCCGCGAAGCTCATCGCGGAAAACAGCGCCACCAGCCCGTTCAAGGCGAAGCACAGCAGCAGCCCGCCCGGTCCCACCGAGCCCATGCACAACCCGATGCCCACGAACACGCCCGCCCCGATCATCATTCCCAGGCCCATCATCGTGACGTGAAACAGGTTCAGGTCGCGGGACAGTTCGGCATGGATGGATTTCTGCTCGGGCATGGAGTGGAGACTTTCTAACGGCTGCGGCGAATTCGGGATAGTTTACACAGCAGCATGCGCGCGGACTGCGGGCCCAGCCGGTCGATGCGATGAATTCTGCGCCGGCTGAACAAAATTAACCCGACCAGCAGCCCCAGGGCGGCTAAGATCAGGAACACGCCGATGACGGTGTTTGTATCCATGGAAAAAAACTATGCAAACGTCTCTCGTATGGTACGGATTGTATCCAAAAAAGCGACGGAATTCTTCCCCGGCGGATTCTGACTATATGCTTTGTAAGCAAATGCATTTTTATTGTCATCCTGAGCGGAGCGCAGCGAAGTCGAAGGACCTCACGGGTAGCTACGCGTAAGGTCCTTCGACTTCGCTGCGCTCCGCTCAGGATGACAAAAGGATTTTGTTGCCGAACCGGTTTCGAGGCTGTATAATTCATGTCTCATCTTGCTTCTCCTTCCGGTCCGGAGGGATCGAAAGATTTTTTCCGGGCCGGGGGAGAGGTTTTTTTACGTTCCGCATTACCGCGAGATGATTTATGGGTGTATCACGGGAATCCTGGCAGCAGTATCGCCGAGCGATGATCCGCGAGACGGAACGATTTATCGAGTTCGGCCTGCGGCATCCGGAATGCGTCATCGAAATTCCCGCCAAACCGGTCGGTCAGGGCGGTTTCCCAAAACAGGTGGCCGAATGGTTCTGGCGGATGGTTCTGACCCCGCGCCCGACTTCGCGAATGCAACAATTCAAGAACTGGTTCCAAGGCCGGCGCCTTTCCCCCGGGCGTTAAGGTATGTCCACGAATTGCACGAATTGCACGAATGTTTCAATAAATGGTTTTTGTGAAATTTGTGGGTTCTTTCTGAAGTCGGTCACTTTGATGATAGAGGATTCATGCGAAACTATACCTTTCTGCTTTTGCTTATGATTTCATTTTCCCAGGCCGTCGCGGACGCGCCGGGGCTGAAGGCGGGTTTCGCCTCGCGCAATTTGATTTCCCAAATCAAGGGGATTCCCCTGGCGGGGTATGGCCAGCGTTTGAACCTGCCGAGTCAGGGGGTGCACGATCCGATTTACGCGAAGTTCATGGTCCTGGAGACGCCCGAAACGCGCATGGCGATCATCACTCTCGATCTGATCGGCGTGAACCTCGCGTTGCGAAACGATTTGCAACGCATTATCCCCGAAGGCGTACCGTTGCAACCCGACCATGTGATCCTCGCGGCTACCCATACACACGCGGGGTATGGGGCGTTGTCGAAATCGTCGGGGAATTTCGCGATGGATACGCTCGTGCTGGCGACGTGCGGACCTTTCAATCAGAGGCTGTACGAGGAATTTCTTGAAAAACTTCGCAGCGGCCTGGCTGAAGCCTGGCGGGATCGCGCCCCGGCGAAGTTGGGCGTCGGGTTGGGCAAGGAGGATCGCTTTCACTACAATCGCGGCAGGAAGGGCGGCGTGACCGATCCGGATTTGTACGTTGTGAAAATCACCGATCCGAAGGGCAAGCTCCGGGGGGTGCTGGTGAACTACGCGGCCCATCCCACCTGCACGGGGTCGGAGAATTTACTCGTGTCGGCGGATTATCCGGGCGCGTTTCAACGGGCGTTCGAGAAGGCGCATCCCGGCGCGACGGCGATGTTCACCAACGGGGCCGTCGGAGACCAGGGGCCTCGATGCCCCGACAAAAAGCGAAAAGGATTCGACAAAGCGGAGCAGATCGGCAAGCTCCTCGCCGAACGGGTGGACGCTCTTCAGAAAACGATTCGCTGCGATGTAGCCGTGTCCATCGGCTGTCGGACGAAGATGCTGGACATGCCGAACAATGACAGGGATTGGTTCAAGCAGATGCTCTCACCGCGGCGGAGCTGTTTTCACCAGATCACGTTTGGCGATACGCTGATCATGTCTCTGCCCGGCGAACCCTGCGCGCAGATCGGTTTGAATCTAAAGGCCGCCGCGAAGAAGCGGGGATTCAAACACGCGATGATTATGGGGTTATGCGGTGACTATTGCGGATATTTCGTGCACAGAGATGATTACAAAAACCCCGGCAGCCACGGATACGAAAAATCCCAAAATTTCTACGGCCCGGACGTGGTGGATTTCTTCCTACGAGTGCATATGAAATCATTCAGGCCTAAAAAAGGTTCCTGACCTTTTCGCCCTTTTCCTTCCACTGACAGGAACTGGAGGGAAAAGCAGGAACAAACCGCGAAGGAATCGGCTTGGTTAGCAAATTTTCCCGCTATATCGACCGTCCACGGAACCGTCTTCCGCATCAATGGCTTCCACGATGGCTTTAATCTCTTCCTGCGAAATCGCACCTTTGGCAATCAGCAGACGAATGATGGCGATAAAGTACAATTTCAATTCGTTGTTTTCGACAACGAGTTTTCTGATTTTTTCGGTTTGAGCGACATCCTCACGGAAATTTCCCTCCGCCCATTGCCGTAAATTTGCGATATCCTCCTCAAGGGTATCCATGTCAATTCGATTTCCAATGTTTCCCAGTAAAAGTGTTTTTCCCCAACCCATGCTGTTCTCCTTGCGTTTGATAAAACTAACTGATAGGAAATTTGATTTTAGCGATCTGCTGTTTCGTTCCGGTGACCACCTCGGACATTTCACGCGCATTTTATCATCATTCCCGGGACAATCAACCTCCAAAATCAGGATAACAAAGGTTAGTCGTAGGGTAGGTAATACCTTGGGCATCCCGAAGGGATCTTCGATCTCCGCTTCGCTTCGACTTGTTACCCACCATCTTTGTTTC